>JACDDR010000110.1:7477-13274 GCA_013816895.1 Bacteroidota bacterium | reverse complement strand
CACTAAAGTAGTAGCGCATACTATTAAAACGTATTCAAAATACACCATCCCCTACCCTTACCCGGTGGCCCAAAGTATAGAAGCCGCTAATGGCATGGAATACCCGATGATCTGTTTCAATTTCGGACGCACCGAAAAAGATGGTACCTATACCGAAGGTTCAAAAAACGGGATGATTTTGGTGATCATTCACGAGGTGGGACATAATTTCTTCCCGATGATCATTAACAGCGATGAACGCCAGTGGACGTGGATGGACGAAGGATTAAATACATTCATGCAGTTTATTACCGAACAGGAATGGGATGTTACCTATCCTTCGCAACGCGGACCAGCACACAAGATGGTGGATTATTTCCGTCTCCCTAAATCGCAGCTGGAGCCTATAATGATAAACAGCGAGAACATAAATAATTTTGGAGCGAACGCTTATGGCAAACCTGCCACAGCCTTAACCATTTTACGTGAAACCGTCATGGGCCGCGAATTATTTGATTTCGCCTTTAAACAATATTGCACACGCTGGGCCTTTAAGCATCCCGAGCCCGCGGATTTTTTTAGAAGCATGGAAGATGCCAGCGCGGTAGATCTTGACTGGTACTGGAGAAGCTGGTTCTACGATACTGATCCGGTAGACATTGCCATTGATACCGTTAAAGCATTTACAGTAATAAAAGGTAAAAAAATGGAAGTGAAAATGGATACAGCGTTCACTGTTTTAAAAACGCCGCTGGGCTTTGAATCCATTACCACACGAAGAAACCGCGAAGCAGGCATTAAGTCGTATGTAGATGTTGATACTACTTTGCGCGATTTTTATTATCACTACAAACCTGCCCCTTATTATATAAAAGAAGTAAAAGACCGCAACGAGCATTTCGAAGAGATTGCGGATTCATCCATAGCGAAGTACAACGGGAATTTTATCTACGAAATAAAATTCTCCAACAAAGGAGGTTCGGTAATGCCAGTGATCATACAATGGAACTTTTCGGATGGCAGCAGCGAAATTGAACGCCTGCATGTTTACGTTTGGCGTAAAGACGAAAAACAATTCACGAAGACCTTTTTGAAAACCAAAAAAGTGACATCGGTGCAATTAGACCCCTACAGGGAAACAGCCGACATTAACGAAAAAAACAATACCTGGAATATGAAAACAGAACCGGGCAAGTTTGAGGTGTATAAAGCAAAAGCTGCAGCAGGCCGGGGCCAGAGTACTGGCAGCAATCCGATGCAGAAAGCAAAACAGAAATAAATTACATAAATACATTTGGTTGAAAGGCCCTGCTTTTAGTGAGCAGGGCTTTTTGTTTTGTTATCTTTTGAATTGCGGCTTTTCTATTCTTTATAACAATAAAAGCTTACTGCCCTTTTATTTCCACACCTGTATGTCTCCTTTACCTCTTTGGCCAAACAAAAGCGGTTTTTGGCTGACAGCCTTCCTCCTTTATTTACGGCATATACTTTTCATACCCATATTAAAATACCCAACATGAAAAAAATTATATTCTTCACGCTTTTGTTCACCGCTGCGCTGGCCTTTAGTCAGCCTGGATTTATGTGGACAAAACAAATTGGTGGAAAGCTGGCTGATGAAGGCGTTGCCATTGCAACCGACGCTGCGGGTAACGTTGTAACCGCCGGAAACATTAAAGATACCGTTGATGCAGATCCGGGTCCCGGCTCTCAATATTTTTATGGTGATCAACTCGATGATATTTACATCAGTAAAATGACGCCTGGCGGAACTCTTATCTGGGCCAGACAAATCAGCGCTATGAACAGCGGGTACATTAACGTTAGCGGAATGTCGATCGATGCATCCGGGAACATTGTATTCGCGGGATATTATACCAATACAGTGGACTTTGATCCCGGCGCGGGTACTTACACCCTTTCTACCCCAGGAACGGATGGCTTTGCCTGTTGCATGGATGCCAACGGAAATTTCAAATGGGCAAAAACTTTTGGAGGGTCCACTACAACCACCGCAACTTATGTGCAGGGCATGAGCGTAGGACGTAAAGGCGATGTGCTTCTTACTGGCTCTTTTAAAGAAACCGCCGATTTTAACCCGGGCAGCGGTACTTACACCATGACCGCCTTGGGTAATGGCGACGCTTTTGTTTGCAAGCTCGACAGTATGGGAGCTTTTATTTGGGCGCAGCAATTTGGAGACACAAGCTATTACGATGTAAATACTGTTGACGACAGCGGATATAAAATAACCACCGATGCAAACGATAATATTTATGTGAGCGGGTCTTTTGAAGGCCGAACCGATTTTGACGGAAGTAGCGGAACGTTCACCATGCAGGCTTCCTCTAACCGTGCAGATTTATTTATGGTAAAACTAACCGCTACCGGCAATTTTGTGTGGGCACGTCAGTTTAGCGGTCCTGATGTGGAAAGGGTAAATGCACTTACGGTGTCCAATACCGGGGAAATTTATTTTACTGGTCTCTTTCAGTCCAGCATCGACGTGGACCCTGGGCCTTCCCAGATGATGTTTATTGCCACAACACTCCCAAATTCCTGGTACGACGTATTCATTTTAAAATTGAATAACAATGGTAATCTTATCTGGGCGAAACAATTAACCGGTGATAAAACAAAAACCGCTAACGGCTTGCACGTTGACAACTCTGGCAACATTTTATTAACCGGAACTTTTTATGATAAAGTTGATTTTGACCCGGGGCCCGGAACTCATACGTTAATGGCCACTTGTCCAACCAATATTTATATTTTAGGTTTGGATGCCGGCGGAAACTTCGCCTGGGTGTATCAGATGGGCGGCATCTTTTCCTTTATATCAGACATGAATACAGGCAAAGCGATTACAACCGATATGTCTGGAAACATTTATACAACGGGTAAATTTGCCGGAACGGGCGACATGGATCCTACTTCAGGAACATATACCTTGTCAACCAACGATAATTACCCTGATATTTATATTACCAAATTAGGTTCAGCGGTAGGTATTCCAAAATTCAGTTCAACAGAGGAAGCTGTACAAATATTTCCAAACCCAACTACCGGCGTATTGCGTATTCAAAGAATTGCCGCTAATACGAGCGTTAAAGTATATAACATCCTTGGCACCGAAGTCATGAACCCTGGAACTTTATCCGGCAACGAATTAAATTTAAGTCCGCTGCCAAAAGGAATTTACTTCCTGGAAATTAATACGGGTACCAACGTAGTGACTAAAAAAATAGTGAAAGAGTAACTACGAACTTTCTTTTGAGACAATCAAACGATTTAAATTACTTTACCAAAATCGTAAACTCAACGCGTCGGTTTTGTGAGCGGCCTTCTTCAGTCTCATTAGAGATAAGTGGTTTTGATTTACCATAGCCTTTAGCTGTCAATTTATCTTTGGCAACTCCTTTTGTAACTAAGTATTGCATAACAGAATTTCCCCTTTCATCCGACAGCTTCAGGTTGTAAGCATCATCCCCAATGTTATCGGTGTGGCCACCAAGTGCAATCTTCATGGTTGGGTTTTTTAAAAGCAGTGTTACAAGCCGGTCAAGTTCGCCATACGATTCAGCTTTTAATGTAGATTTATTTAAATCGAAAAAGATATTATTTAAACGAATAATTTCACCCACTTTAATCGGACTTAAATACAAATCTTTCTGAATCTCTTCATATTTTTTAATATTTGTAACATCCAGGTTTTCACTTACCGGATAATAACTTTCTTTGTTTGCCCTGAAACTGTATTTAGTTCCGTACGGCAATACAATTTTATACTCACCCGTTAATGGGTCGGATGATGCGATACCGGCGGAACTATCGGTTAAAAGATTATTGTAAACGATATCCGCTTTAAGGGGTTTGTTTGTTTCTTTATCAAGCACTTTTCCATATACTAAAACCAGCGGGTTAGGTTTGGCACTTTCGGGCACCTTGATGCAGAAGATATCACCCTTTCCATATGAATTTTCAGCAGAAACCATATAAGCATAATCACCCGAAGCAGGCAAGGTGTAATAAGCTTCCCAACCTGATGAATTAATTTCAGGACCAAGGTTTTTAGGTTCGCTCCATTTAGTCCAGCTATCATCCAATCGTTTTGATACAAATACATCCATATCTCCATATCCCGTTTTACCGCTTGTTGAGAAATACAGTGATACATTATCTGGCGCAAGAAAAGGCGTGTATTCATCGCTGAATGTATTCAGTACAGGCCCCATGTTTTTTGGCGCTCCAAAGTTACCATCTTCTTCAAAACTTACGTAAAGATCCGATTCGCCATACGACTCATTTTGTTGCAGCGCCATCAAAAGAATCTTCTGATTTGAAGAAAGAAAAAAAGTAGTGTACCTGTGTACGTTATAATAGTTTTTGATTTTTATTTCCTTTGGAATTTCCCATCCGTTTTCTGTTCTGTGCGTAATGGAAATACCCTCGCTCTTATAACTTCCGTCAGAATTATAACAATGCTTTACCAATAAGGTATTGCCATCCGGCGAAACAGAAATTACAGAATTTGGGGCGCTGTTATTTAAGGGGAAACCCATTTTTACCGCGGGTTGCCACACATTGTTTTTATCCTTAACAGAATACCATATATCGTTCGATGTATTTACTCCATCCCTTACGAAATATACTACTTTACCATCGGGTGAAATAACCGGACAAAGTTCATCTACTTCCGAGTTCACATTCTTCCCGAGATTTTCTTTTTTGTAACCATTAACAGCATTTTCAATCAGGTTAATAGGAGGCCAATCCTGTCGGATCTCATAATAATCTATTTTTACTTTAACCTCACGGTTTAAAACAAATCCCAGCCAAGGCCCGTAAAAAGCTGAGAAATCTGTTTGACAGAGCTCTACACCATTAGCCAAAAAAATCATTTTATTTCCAACCTTTTTTACTGTAAGAATATTGTATTCTCCTTCACCTTTAATATTTTTATTACCGCTCCACTCCTTTAAATTAATAATCTCTCCATTCACATATTTTCGAACAGTATATTTTTTGTCTGTATTAATTAAAAAAGCGTATACGTTATTACCGTCTTTACCTCCCCACATAAGACCCGCATTATAAATGCCTTCATATATCATCATCTTCGATTCAATTGTAAAATCCTTCGTAGGATCAATCATGACGTTTTTCCAGAAATAACCGTAACCCTCAAAAGTTTTATGGCTTATGTTGTAATGTCCATCCTTAACTTCAGCCTGATCGGCGGTAGTATTAAATTCACTCCACTTCCTCGAATTATCGCTAAAATCTTCACGGAAATATGGTGCTGACTGAGCCAGATAAAGCGATTGACAAAGAATACAAATCAGTGAGAATAAATTTTTCATTTTTTAATTTTTTTTGTAAATATAGAGTTAAAGGATTAAAGGAGGCCAGTTACTTAAGGTTCTTGGTTATTATAAACAAATGTAAAATTTCGCCTTCACTTTAAACTCCGTACCAGTGGGTATTCCTCCTATCAATTAGTATATTTCAGACATAAATCTGAAGAAACATCAATCAAATCAATATTCTCAGATCCACCTTTTCTTTAACTTCTGTTTTAAAGAACACAAAACCGAAATAAAAAGCATCGATACTCAATGTAACTTTCGGATCTTTTTTAATTTCATTCCAGGCCCTTGTCATTCCTACGCTCCAATAGATGTCATCAAAAACAAACACCGAATCGTTGGTTGCCTTTGACAAAGCCATATTAAAATATTTAAGGGTTGATTCATAAGTATGGTTACCGTCGATGTACAACACGTCGATTGTATTTATATTGCTGAGTATTTCAGGA
>JACDDR010000110.1:1928-7467 GCA_013816895.1 Bacteroidota bacterium | reverse complement strand
TCTATGAATTTACAATTGGAAATTCCGGATTGAAGTGCCAGTTTTTCAGCAAAACCAACCAGCGAAGGAGAACCTTCCACCGAGTATACTTTCCCATTTTTATTTGCTTTCGAAAGATAGAGCGCATTCAAACCCAGCGATGTGCCCAGCTCTATAACCGTCCTTGCATTTAAAAAATTCACGAGCCTGTAAAGGATCTCCGACTGTTTTACAGTACTAATACCTTTGGCCGCAATGTGTTTAACTTTCCGGTGAGTATCTGAAAAATTTTTAGAACCCGCGCCAAAATCTTCAATGCTGAGCACCGTCTCATCTTTTAAAAGCGTGTTCCTGATTTTCTGAAGTTCTCCAAAATCATAAAACGAAGAGGTGTTGTAAAATACTTCTTCGCATAATGTATATCCAAAAGGTGAATGAATAGTATGGCCTTTACGCGCGGCAGTTAAATAATGTCTTATATAATTTTTTACCTGATGCATGGTTAATGATTATCGCAAACGCTGTACAAATGCTGCGTTACAGGCGTGGCTTTGTATTCGCGTAAATTGAACTTCTGTAAATAATAAAGGTTTAATATCGCTATCTTTCTTTCCGGATGTTCTTTGTTCCATTTTTTCAGGATGTATTTACAGTACAAAGGACGCAAAAAAGTCATGTCATCGCGCTGCATATTTTCCGCAAGCTTTCTCCATCTGTCGCTTTTATACATGCTTACTACATGCAAAGGCTTTTTATAGTTCACGTAATCTTGGTTCAATCTTAAATCCCATTGGCGGCCAATAGAATCCATGCCATGATACACAAACCAGCCATCTTTTTTCATAACCTCCGGAGAAAACATACCCCAGAACTGATCCAGCCGTAACACATTCACCGGCACGAGCGACTCGCTTCGTAAGCCGTAGGAAAACCATTTAAGTGAACTCAGATTAATAACAAGACTTATAACAATTACAGCAATGCACAAAACAGATACAAGCGGATTTAATTTTGTTTTTAATCTGGCAAATGCGCCGTTTGGAAGATGAACCGATTTACCGGAAAATGCGAGAAAGGGGAATTTCGTTTCCAATTTGTCAAAAACAAAAGAAGGAATTAATGCTATTGTGGCAATCATGTTAATAATGAAAAACAATCCAACATACAAGGTTAAACCTATTCCAGTATGAATGATGAGAATAAGCGCAAACGCAATCACTCTTAGATAACCCTTTTTCGAAGGCCATAAAATCAAAAACGGAATAATAAATTCAACGTAGTAAAAAAAGTGTGTGCATGCTTTCATAAGCGCAGGCCGAGCGTAGAGCCAGTCCCCCACTCCAGGTAGTCTTAACTGATCGAGGCTTAATGCGTAATAAATGGCAGTTCCTTCGCCGCGCCATTCCGAACTGGTTTTTAAATTGACCGTAAAAAAATAAACAGAAGCTATTAATAAGAGATAACCAATATTTGCGGTGTACCGTTGTTTGGGTTCATATTTAAAATGTTTTGAATCGAGCGAATAATAGGCATTCCAGGGAAGGAATAAAGCCCAGAATAATACAAGTCTTAAAAGATCATCACCCGCCTGCTGCACAAATAAATTGCGGTTGTGTAAAGAAATGTAAAGCAGCCATATCGCAAATGTTGAAATTTTTGTTTTAAATCCAAACAGCAGAAAAACAGCGAAAATAAAATGAATAACAAAAAGAAAAAGTTCCCAGCTGTAACTTCAGCTTAACTCGTGCAACGACCAGTATCCATCTTTCCATCCAAAATTATGAATCAGGTGCGCAGGCCATAAACCATTATCAGTATAATGCGCAGTTAAATCATTTCCCCTGATCAAAAGATCGGCGAGAATAACAAGTGAAAGCCCAATACGCATAAGCGAAAGGGCCCGGAGGTCAAGCGCATAGCAGGTAAGAAACCTGACGCTGATTTTCTTTAACACGTACACGCATTAAAGATAATAATTATTAAGAGAGAAATTTTGAGCAATGCAGCACAACATTGTTTCAACAAGTAAAGTGATTCTAATTTATTTTATTTATTTTGCCACCTTCTAAAGCCGCGAATGACCGAACAGGATTTTTTAATTCAATTGAAAACGGGTGACAAAGCCGCTTTCGCGAGGCTAGTGGCATTAAACCGTTCAAGGGTCCTAAATATTTGCTACCGCTTTTTGTTGAATAAGGAAGATGCTGAAGACATTGCCCAGGAAGTGTTCATTACGGTTTATCATTCGTTGAAAAACTTCAGGGGCGACTCTCAGTTAAGCACCTGGATATACCGGATAGCCACCACAAAATCGCTGGACGAGCTTAAAAAACAAAAACGCAAGAAAAGAATTTCTTCCCTGGGAAAAACATTGGGAATTGAAGAGGTTTCAAACTGGATCGTTGGAAATGATCGTCCTGATAAAACACTGGAGGATCAGGAAGGCTACGCTTTATTGATGAAAGCTTTGGATCAGCTGCCCGAAAACCAGCGCGTGGCCCTCACGTTGAGCAAAGTTGAGGGTTATACCGTTTCAGAAGTGGCCGCCATTATGCAAACAACCGAATCTGCCGTTGAATCCTTATTATCAAGAGCAAAAATAAATTTAAGAACAAATCTTACTTAACGCATGAAATCATCTTATTAATCGTCTAAACTATAAGGAAATGAAAAAAGATAAAAATATCCTAGAACAGTTTGAGAACCTCACACCACTTGAACCCTCCGCGGAGTGGGACAAAGGGCTTTGGGAAAAGCTTGACAGGCCTTATACAAAACAAGATTCGGGCCCTTTCACCCGGATAGTGCTGCTTGGACTTCTATTCCTCCTCTCATTGAACGTGTATTATATTTGCGGAGATCTGCTTAGCGATAAAAAAACACAAACCAGCAGTAAGCTTAAAACCATTGCTTCTGAATATTTAATCAGCACCAACTCATCTAATTATTAAGCGTATGGACATCTTTTATAGAAATAAATTGCTGGTTAAGCTTATTATAGCACTGGTGACTGTAAATCTTACCTGCATTGGTTTTATCTGGTGGCAAAAAGGTCATGATAATAACGGGCATCCACCGAAAAAAGATATAAGCGAAATTGCCGCGATCTTAAGCCACGAATTAAAACTAACGAAACCACAGGAAGAGCAGCTAAAAAAAATTCGGGAAGATTTCTTTGTAAAAGAACAGGCCCTGGTTAAATTAATACGGTCACAACGTGACTCCATGAATACTGAAATGTTTAATGAAAGAACCGACACTATACATGTTAAACAAATTGCCAGGCGTGTGGCGGAGAATGAATACCAAATGGAATTATACCGTCTTGAGCAGGCGCAGCAGTTAAAAACGATCTGTACCGCTGAACAATTAAAGAAATTCGAAGAATTGGTACGTGAGATAAGAGATTATTTTCATCCCGGAAAAAATAAATAGTTTTTAGCGCTGGAATCCAATTTTCGTGTCGTCTAATTTTAAATAGCCACTAACAGGTATATATTCTTAACATCATGAAAAAAAATCAGCAGATATTTACTATTAAAAAAGCGCTTCTTCTTGTTTTTGCTTTTGTTTTTAGTCTTCATTCATTTTCGCATTCGGCCTCAGGCCTCCACCCCAAATTAAGGGAATGGACCGTAAATGAACATGAAAAAATAAACGCTTCTTTTATGATGTTTAAAAATGGAGACGTTTACCTCGAACTCGACAACTCTGCAACTGTTCACTATCCCCTTTCTGAGTTCAGCGAAGCAGACAGAAACATCATTGATCAGAAAAATAAACAGATCGACCAGATAAACCAGGCACGAATAAATGGTTCAGAGCCTCCGCTTAGTCAGAAAATATCCGGTAACGTCACAGGGCTGGTGTCCATGATTTGTATTATACTTTTACTGTCGGCTTATTTCTATTTCAGAAGAAAAACTTTCAACTACCTGTCCTTTATGATGGCACTTGGTATTTTATCAGTGGCGTACAGCTTTACCATTAAATCGGTTTTACAAGCCACAACTTATACCAGTCCTTCTCAAATTGATTCAGCGTTTATTCCCTTTAAACCAACTATCAGTACTTCGTTTGACGCGAATTATTTTTACGTTCACTCACTTGGCATTCCCGCAACACATACCATGATGAGCGGCATTACCAACTGGCAGCAACAAGTTCCTATTCCGCAATGTTATATTGGATCAAATGCATGGAGCGTACCTTTAAACTCAACATTGGCTGCAACACCTGTGCCAGTGAATCAATCTCATTTTACAAAAGGCGCTATTGCAATAGCGGTGAATGGTGTTGCTATTTTTAATCCGTTTACAAATGCAGGCGTTGATGCGTATCTCGATGGCCAGCTTGATGGCAAGGGCGGGCATTGCGGAAGAGCAGACGATTATCATTATCATATTGCACCCCTGCATTTATACAGCAGCACCAGTGCTACTTTACCAATTGCTTATGCCCTGGATGGCTATGCTGTTTACGGAAGTTCAGAACCCAATGGATCACCTATGCAGGCACTGGATGCAAACCACGGGCATTTTGGAAGCAATGGCGTTTATCATTATCATGGCACGTCTTCAGCTCCATATATGATCGGCAACATGGTGGGAAAGGTAACTGAAGATGCCAATCTGCAGATCATTCCGCAGGCTCAGTCTACCCCGATTCGCCCGGCACAAAATCCTTTAGGGGGAGCAGTTATTACGAGCTGCGTTCCAAACGGAAACAATGGCTACATTTTAACCTACATATTATCAGGACAAACTTACCAGGTAAGTTATAACTGGACAAACAACGGCGTATACACATTCAATTTTATTAATCCCGGAAATACAACCACCAATATCTATAACGGTTTTATACAATGTGTGGTTCCAACCTCTATCAATAATTTATCCTTAGAATCCCGCCAGATTGATGTATATCCAAATCCTTCTTCAAATGACTTCAATCTTAAACTAAGTGAAGGAGTACACGCGTCAGACGTTATTAATATTTCGCTTTATAATTCCAGTGGAAAACTTATGTATTCTTTTAACGGCTTTCTGGGCAGCATTAAAAATTCATTGCCAAAAGATATTTACTTCCTGGTAATAAAAACCAACAAAGAAATATTGACGAAAAAATTAATCGTAGAATAAGTCATGATATTTTTTAAACACTTAATCGCATTAAATATCGCTGCTTGCTCTCCTTTTGCTTACACAGCGCAATCTGTTCAAAAAACAATGAAGCGCTTGCCGGATACAGGACAAACAATCAGTTATACGTCAACCTTTGGAGAAGACGCCGACTACACGCTTAACGCTCCCTTCTATACTATTAACGGAAACGGAACCGTTACCGACACTATAACCGGATTGATGTGGCAGCAAACAGATGGCGGAGAAATGACTGTTGAAAGCGCAGCAGCATATTGTTCATCATTAACACTCGGGGGATTCTCTGACTGGAGGTTGCCCACTAGTCATGAGTTATTCAGCATTTTAAATCACGATCGCGTAAACCCGGCAATGGATACACTTTATTTCACGCATACTGCGGCGGAATACTGGTGGAG
>JACDDR010000110.1:0-1918 GCA_013816895.1 Bacteroidota bacterium | reverse complement strand
GTGGAGCAGTCAGTCACAATTAAACGATGCTTCTAAAATATGGGTCACTAATTCAGGAGGAGGCGTTGGGAATCATCCAAAAACAGAAACAATCAGCGCTGGTGGAATTAAAAGATTTCACGTACGGGCGGTTCGGGATATTTCAGCACCTACAACACTTACCAGTCATTTTGTGAGTAACGCTAACGGAACAGTAACCGATCAACTAACAGGACTTACGTGGCAACAAGCGCCCACAGATTCTTTAACGTGGGAGCAGGCAATAAGTATAAGCGAAAATCTTTCGTTCGCGGGTTTTATGGATTGGAGACTTCCAGACATCAAAGAACTGCAATCCATTAACGACGAAAATAAAATAAATCCTTCGCTAAGTTCCGTTTTTTCCGGAGGGATAAAACAATTCTGGTCTTCCACTAGTCTACCGAACCTTACTACTAAAGCCTGGTATCTTGATTCACAATACGGCATTACAAGTCACGCATTCAAAACAAACAAGCTTTCAGTATTATGTGTAAGAGGTGGCAATGCTCTAACCGGTATTCACTCAATTAGGGATAGTAAAAAGGAAATCTATATTTTTCCAAATCCATCTACCGGCACGATAAAGTTTGAAAGTGAATTTAACATCGAAAAAATAACACTTATAGATCCTTTGGGTAATTTAATCTATTCCTTTTTGCCTGGTAAGACCACGCATATAATTGAAGGGCTTCGTGCGGGAATGTACACTGCAACTATTCAAACATCAGGCAAGAGTTCTGTTATTAAAAAAATAATAATTACAACGGAGTCCGGAGGACTTGAATAATTACGTTTAGTTTTTATTCAACCCTCTACGGGTTGTGGGCCCTGGGACTCTTTGGGGTTACTGTATTTGACCCCTTCGGGGTCGAGTGTAATTCTGAAGTGGCTCATTTGAATAAGTTTGCGATAAGTCACTGAGTCCGGAGGACTCGAACATTTTTAGACCGTAAATATTCCTAAACAAGTCCGGAGGACTTGAATATTTACGTTTAGTTTTTATTCCGCCCTCTGCGGGGTTGTGAGCCCTGAGACTCTTTTGTGTTACGGTATTTAACCCCTTCGGGGTACACCTCTGGATTCACAAAAAAATTAACAATGTATGTTTAGTAAGTTCCTTTGTCGTCAGCAATTGTAACGTTTCTTTCCGTTAGCTTTATAGGATAATATAAAATAATGCGTCCTTTAATTTTAGTTACCAACGACGATGGTGTGTTTGCTCCGGGCATCACTTTTTTAGCACGCGTTGCCTCGCAGTTTGGCGACATTGTGGTAGTTGCTCCTGATAAACCTCAAAGTGGTATGGGCCATGCCATTACTATCAATTCAACCATCCGCATTCAAAAAACAAATCATCATAATGCTTCAATGGAGTTTGCATGCAGCGGTACGCCAGTTGATTGCGTTAAAATGGCGGTAAACCATTTACTGCAGAGAAAACCCGATTTGATCATAAGCGGTATTAACCACGGCAGTAATAGTTCAATCAACGTTATTTACAGCGGCACCATGAGTGCGGCGGTTGAAGGTGCCCTGGAAGGTGCGCCGAGTATTGGTTTCAGTTTATGCGACTATAGCATTGAAGCGGATTTTACGCAAGCCGAAAAATATGTAAAGCAAATTATTTCCAACGCTTTGAAAAATAAAATGCCAAAAGGCGTTTGCCTGAATGTGAATATACCAAAGTTAAGAGCAGAAGACCTGAAAGGAATAAAAGTGGTTCGCCAAAGCAAAGCTAACTGGGTAGAGCGTTTTGATGTGAGGAAAGATCCTTACGGTCGTGATTATTTCTGGCTTACCGGTGAGTTTGTTAACTTTGAACCTGAAGCTACCGACACCGATGAATGGGCTTTAGCCAATGGGTATATTTCCATCGTACCTACGCAAACCGATATGA
>JACDDR010000109.1 GCA_013816895.1 Bacteroidota bacterium | reverse complement strand
CCCTCAAAAATACGTTACAGTTAGTCTTGTGGCATCGGTTCTAAAAGATAAATTATTCTCTGCTCCGCATGAAAAAAATGTAAACATCAATCAAAGCAGCTGCATCATTACTTTACCGCTTCCTAACGGAACCATGCAGCAGTTCAGGATCGTAGAAGCTCCAATGATGGAGCCAGGACTGGCCAACCAGTTTCCTGACTTTAAATCATTCAGCGTAAAAGGAATTGATGATCCCTATGCAAATGGAAAACTTGACTGGAATGAAAATGGATTTCACGGAATGGTACGATCCGTTAATGGTGATTTTTTTATAGACCCTTATTGCGTTGGCAACATTACCGATTATATAACTTACTACACTGCTGATTTTGTAAAAGACCCCTCGCAGGTTTTGCCTGAAGCTGGCGTTATTGACAATAAAGGCGCAGGCACAGGATCAGTGCCTAAAAAAAAAGGAGAAAACGAAACTCAGCTAAGTAGCACTACGCCTGCAACCTGTGTTGGCACATACCTTCGTACTTACCGCCTTGCGCTGGCCTGTACGGGAGAATATGCAGTTGCCGCTACTGGATCTTCCACCCCTACAATGGCGCAAACCCTTGCTAAAATTATGACCAGCGTTAACCGTGTGGACGGCGTTTATGAAACCGAAGTATCAGTACGCCTGGTACTGGTTGCTACCGAAACAAACGTAATTTTTACAAATGCTTCTACCGATCCCTTTACAGGAAACAACAATGCCGGCACGCTGATCGGCGAAAGTCAGTCCGTTATTACTAACACAATTGGTTCGACAAACTTTGACATCGGGCATACGTTCAGTACCGGAGGCGGTGGCCTTGCAGGATTGGGTGTTGTATGCGTGAATTCGCAAAAAGCAAGCGGTATCACCGGAAGTCCTTCACCTGTTGGTGATCCGTATGACATAGATTATGTAGCTCACGAAATGGGTCACCAGTTTGGCGGCAATCATACGTTTAACGCCATTTCCGGCTCTTGCGGAGGTGGAAACAGAAATGCGAGCACAGCCGTTGAACCTGGAAGCGGTGTAACCATTATGGCTTACGCTGGAATTTGTGGTACAAACGATCTTGCACCAAACAGCATTGCATATTTTCACGCTATCAGTTATGATGAAGTTGTAAATTTCACAAATAACGGGAGCGGTAATAACTGCCCTGTAAAAACGGCTACAGGTAATCAACCTCCCGTTGTAACAGGTTCTTCTAATTATATTATTCCCGTAAGTACAGCATTCGCTTTAACAGGAAGCGCAACGGATCCTAATGGCGACGCAGTCACCTATTCATGGGAAGAAACAGAAATCGGCGTATCAGGAAACTGGAATTCGGGAAATAAACCCTACTTCAGATCTTATGTTCCCACGGTTTCCGGCACACGATTATTCCCGAAAGCTTCGGTACTTGCGTCAGGAAATTACACCGCAACAAAAGGAGAATATGTTCCTCAAACAGCGCAAACCTTACAATTCAGGTTAACAGCAAGAGATAATAAAATGGGCGGCGGCGGCGTATGTTATGCCATCAACAGTCTTACCGTTTCTGCGGCGGCGGGTCCGTTTGATGTGTCTTATCCTACTGCTGCCAGCATTATATGGGGTTCAGGAACACAGCAAACCGTTACCTGGAATGTAAATAACACTAACATTGCGCCTGTTAGCTGCGATACGGTTAGAATTTTAATTTCTATGGATGGTGGAGCAACGTACAGCCTGGTGACCAATTCAACGCCGAATGATGGAACTGAACTGATCACCGCCCCTACTGTTACTGCTATTGTTAGCACCTGCAGGATAAAAGTGGAAGCAAAAGGAAATGTGTTCTTCGATATCAGTAACAATAACTTTACCATTTCCAACTCAGTTGGTTTAACTCAGATTTCGCAGAACAATCCTGTGGGATTGAATGTATGGCCAAATCCGTTTACTAACGATATCCACATTGCCGCCGGCAACCTTTTAGCTTCCTCAACAACGAATCTTAAAGTGGTTGATTTGCTTGGCAAAACATTAATGAGCGTGAACTACACAAATAAACCTGAACTGCACGAGACCCTTAACTTATCTGATTTGAGTCCCGGTGTTTATTTTGTAAGCCTTACCAATAATAATCAGCACTCTGTTTACCGGATTGTAAAAGATTAAAAAGGTGGCAACAGGCAGTTGTTTGAAATGGCAGGCGATAGCGTTAAAAAACCTGGTGTTTATTTTTATTTTTTTATTTCAATCTTCAATCCAGGGCCAGACTGCTGTATTCAGGGAAGCGGGCAAATGGGGCATCAGAGAAAATGAAAAAATAATTATTAAACCTGCTTACGATACCGTCTTTAATTTTGACGTTACCGGCAAAGTTTGCCTGGCCTGTTTCAAAGCAAAGAGTGCATCAGTTAACCGGTTTATTAAAACAGTAACCGCCAGTTATAACTGCAATTACCTTAACAGAAACAGCAAGCGTTTAATGGTGATTCCTTACGGATCGGATACAGCCTGCAGCGTTTTTTCGCTAACGAAGCAAACCGTAAAGCAATATCAGGAAAATCCAAGATATATTATTGCCACTGTTAAAAACCGGAAATTTTTAGTGGATAAGGATTTTAAGCAAATAACCTATAAAGAGTATGCCGATATTTATTTTACAACTGATTCTAATCTGATAATGCCGGAAATAAAAACGGAAGGAAACGTTATTTTAAAGGGATTGATAGATCTGAAAGAAAAAGAGATCGTCCCATTTCTTTACTCCAACATAAAACTGAACACGCGCGATTCTCTGATTATAGCCTGCAGTGCTGGAGTTGGCACCAACCGGGAGGACGACCTGTACGATTACTCCGGGGAAAAACTGGAAGGATATAAGCGTCATGTTGATATGGCAACAAAACAGTTTATCATTCATAAACTATTTGAACCAAAAGAACATTACATTATTTATAACCGAGAAACAAAAGAAGAAAAAACAGTGTATAGTGAAGAAGCTCAGCTTTTACCCGGCACTGAACTTTTAATGAGAAATGAAGACCATTGGTTTACTTACGATATGGCAACAAATAAAAAGAAAGCCTGGGACACAAAACAAAAAAAATAAATTACATGAACAAAATAAGAGTAGCCATTAATGGCTTTGGCCGCATCGGAAGAGTGTTCTTCAGGAATGCCATCGATCATCCTTCTATAGAAATTGTTGCCATCAACGATGTTGCCGACACAGAAACGATCGCGCATTTATTAAAATACGATTCCATTCACAGGGCATTTAACGGCACTATTAAAACAGAAGGTAAAGACCTTATAGTGAACGGTAAAAAAATTAATATTGTTTCCGCAAAAGATCCCTCGCAATTACCGTGGAAGGAACATAACATAGATGTTGTAATAGAAAGTACCGGTTTATTTCTGGATACAGAAAGCGCGCAAAAACATATTAATGCAGGCGCTAAGAAGGTTATTCTTTCCGCCCCCGCAAAAGATGATAGCATTAAAACACTTGTGCTGGGAGTGAATGATTCTATTTTAAACAGCAACGACATTATTGTTTCCAACGCGAGCTGCACCACAAATTGCGCGGCGCCAATGCTGAAGGTGCTTGACCAGTTCGGCATCGAAGAAGCCTATATTACAACAGTGCACTCCTACACAAACGATCAGCGAATACATGATGCACCTCATAAAGATTTGAGAAGAGCCAGGGCTGCGGCATTGAGCATTATTCCAACTTCTACCGGGGCAGCAAAAGCCATCACCAAAATTTTTCCGCACCTCGAAGGAAAGATCGGTGGTTGCGGAATGCGCGTACCGGTGGCCGATGGCTCGTTAACTGATATTACCTGTGTGCTCACTAAAATTCCTTCCGTTGAACAAATTAACGCGGCGTTTAAAGAGGCTTCTGAAACACATTTAAAAGGTATTTTACAATACACTGAAGATCCTATTGTAAGTGTGGATGTTATTGGCAATCCTCACAGCGCGTTGTATGACTCCGAATTCACAAGTGTGGTGGGAAATCTTGTAAAAGTAATTGGCTGGTATGATAACGAGTGGGGATACAGTAATAGGTTGGTGGATTTGACCTTGAAGATGGGTTAAGGCTCAGGCGTGCAGCGTTTTTTGATTAATTCAAGTTCACCTTGCAATATATCAGACATTAAATACCTAGCCCATATTGATGCGTACCAGTTAAATGGAGTGCAAATGGAAAACCTGCTTGAAAGTGTTAAGCGGGTATTTCCATCAGAAAGCTTTTCTAATTCATATGAATCCGACAAAATATCAAGATGCCTACCCCCAATCAAAATGTGCTCATCCATTACTGTTGAAGGAATTTTTCCGGGATCTGTTTTTATTGTAAGTGACAATAATTTTTCCGGTATACAGCACGTAATGGTTTCATTAAAGTATAAACCTCGCTCATAATTCGCGATTCTTTTTCCTCCAAGACATAAGGTATCTAACATTGTATTTATATGCTTTGGAAAGCCAAGCACTTCAGAAAGAGAAGTTGAATGCTCTTTTTCTTTTATTTCATTTATGTTGGTAAGCGCATACCATACTCTGGCGGCATCCGCGTTAATGCTTATTTCTTTTTTTATCACCAATACCTGCAGCGTTAATGCATTATCTCCCTCAAAAAAACCCAACAACATTGGCAACATTAAAATGGCAGAAACATTTAAAACGTTCGGGTTGCCCCATTTATTACTACCAACTATTCTCTTTTTTCGTTTTCTGACTGCGTTAGCAAGTACTCCCCCCACCCCAGCAAGTGCTGCAAAAAAGGGGTACACCATTACCCAGCAGATAGAACCCTCCAGGCTTACTGCTATTGTAATTACGAGTAATGCCGCGCAGGTTAGCCAGGGAATAAAAAATGCACCTACCCAGCTAACCTCTTTGTGTTTAGGCAGCAAAATAATTGTTATAAAACCTATTAGCGCCGGAACGAGTGCAAGGAAAGTAATGCCCATGATTTCCATTACATTGTCCATGAAACCAAATAAAACACGAACAGTTAATCCGTACAAGGAAGCGAATGCAACGGCGATAAGTACCTTCATACTATAAATCTAATATTTAAAATTGTCTTATCCTTACATAAATGACATCCTTTTTACAATTGTATCTTAAAGGCAGGGTATCCCCCAGCCCTTTACTAATTAAATAAAGGCATCTATTAACCCGGCGTCGTAAAAAATTCATCTTGTAAAAAAATCTACCGGGATACAAGCCTTTCAGGTTTTTCCAAAACACAAATTGACAACCATGCAGGTGGCCCGCGAAAACAAGATTGAAGCTGTTGTCCAACTTGTCCATATTGAGAGGCTCATGTAAACACAATATATTAACGTCAGCCTTTGTTTGATGGGGGTGTGCAACCCTATTGCTAATTTGAATTTTGCAGGCATTTACATTTAGGGCCACTGATTCACCTTCCAGCCAAACTACCTTCTTTGATTTAATGATTTTCTCCAGCCTTGAAATCCCAAATATCCGGTCGTGGTTTCCGGCAATTGCGAAAACATTTTTACCGGACATCGAATTCAAAAGAGAATCGAAATGTTCTACTCCCTTTTCTGTATCTACATAATCTCCCCCCAGTAAAATGATTGAAGGATCGAGTTCATGTATTTTTTTCTGAAGCCCCAAAATTAGCCCACCACTAAACGCGTTTAAATGCAGATCAGAAAGATACAGAATACTGATTTCACGCGGAACTCTGCAATGATAAACCTCCTGCCTAACCTCAAATGAATTCCTATATCCTACTTCGAGTTTCATTCTCATACCAAATTATAATTGCCAAACAGCCGATATGCCATTTGTAAAAGGGTTTTTTAACGTCAAACACGCCAGCTATCATATACACTCCAATTTGCATTACAATAAATATTGTTTTAAATAGACCCATCTTGTATGTAAGTTTTACGCTAGTTAAGATTGGGTTCGCTGAGTGGTCGATAAGCAAAGGGAATAAAAATAAAAAATGAACCTCAAAAAAATAGAAAACGAAAACAGAAAAAGGACTAAGAACAGGATGAATGTTGGATAACCAGTAAGCTGAGGCAAGCCCGAAAAAAAGGCTAACTGAATATTTTAGCAATCCATAGAAGCCAAAATTAATTGAATTGTCGAACGCATCAACACTTCCCTTGGCATTCGATTTTTCATACATCCATCTTGCCCCCCTTGAAAATACTCGTATGGAAAAAAAATCAATTATTGGGCCTGACTGGCTATCACAACGCTTTCTACCAGCAAATATCAATTCTCCGGCGTTCACTTATAATAAATAAAATGAAACCAACAGAGCCACGCGATAGCGTTGCCAAATACGAGCAACCTATGATAAAAATTTTCTAATTTGCCACAACGCTTAATGTGAAATACGAATTCGTCGTAACAGATAGCAACAACAGTATAGATTAAGACAATGATAATCGGAATTAAGAAAACTTCCGGCTTAGAATTTATCATGGCTAGCCACATTAAAATAAACATTGGAACCCCTCCCAAGCTAAGTGCCACCGCCTCGGCGTCTCTTTCTTTCTTAGGAATTTTCATGTTTAGTGGGTTTCTATGAAATCGCCAATCCAAAACTCCGCCCGTTGTAGCCAAAATACCAAACGTGATAATTAATAAAAACTGCCACGGCAAAAAAGGAAAACTGTTCGTAATATGGAGCTTGGCGTTGTTCCTGTAAATAAATAAGAGTAGTCCAAATAACATAGCAGGAGTAAATAACATCACCAGCGAGAAATATTTCCGAATCAACTTTTCTTGTGGCATTTTTTGAGCAATAGTTTGTTCTAAGAACTAATAAAATATTTTAACTTTCAAAGCCGCATTTTTATAGTGGCGTCTCTAACATTGCTTGCAAGCATTCATTCAATTATGTGATAAGGGTCGTAATTGAGGTAAAATATTTTTCCATATTACAGCCTAATTCCAATCACAAGAATATCATCCACCTGTTCATTGGCGCCTTTCCACTCTTCAAAGAAATTTGCAAGATATTCTTTTTGCTCGTTCATGTTCTTAGGGCTTATTTCAAGAAGAATATCCTTGAAGCGTTTGGTCATCATTTTTTTTGCGTTGGTTCCTCCGAACTGATCGGCATAACCATCCGAAAATAAATACAGGGTGTCTTTCTTTTCAAAGGCCAACTGGTGAAGCGCAAAGGGTTGATCATCTGCGGTAAATCCACCAACAGCGTGCTTTGTAGCTTTATATTCTATTACTTCTCCGCTATTATTTTTTATGACCCATAAGGGCCTGTTAGCGCCGGCAAACTCAACATTTATCGTATCATGCTTATCGTAATCTGCCGGTAACGTTAAAATCGAAATGTCCATGCCATCTCTTGTTCCTGTTTCACCCGACTGACGAAGCGCGCCCTTCAATCCAACATTAAGCTCTTCAATTATTTTACCCGGACTATAAGAAATATCCACGGCATCCTTCAGTTTTTCGTTTCCTATCATGCTCATAAACGCGCCGGGAACACCATGTCCGGTGCAGTCTGCCGCGGCTATAATGATGTGGTTATGGTCATGGGCGTACTTGCTGGAGAAAAAATAAAAATCGCCGCTCACAATATCTTTTGATTTATAGAGAATAAAATATTCTTTCAGGTAAGGGTCAATCTCACTTGGCGGCGGGAGTATTGCATGCTGAATACGTTTTGCGTAAAGAATACTCTGATGTGTTTCCTCATTCTTCTCTTCAATGATTTTACTCTTCTCCTCTATTTCATGCTTCTGGTTTTCCATTTCCAGTTTTTGCCGCGCGAGCAACTCATTCGCTTTTTTCTTCTGCGTAATGTTCCGGTACAAAAAGAACATCATAATACCAACTACCCCAAGTCCTACTAATACGATATTAAAAGATCTTTGTTTTGCTTCCAGTTCAGTTTCCTTCGCTGCTTTTTCTTTGTTGGCCACATCAAGTTCTTTGGCCGACATTTCTTCCCTGAGTCTGTCATTTCTGATCTTAACCTGCGCCTCCGTTAATAATTTCTTTTGATTAATAGCGTCAAGTTCCGCCCTACTCGCAGTTGCGTTCAGCCGGTCTATTTGCCGTGCTTTCTTCTCATCCTCAAGTTGCCTCTGAAGCGCTTCGTTTTGCTGCTCCTGGATTTTGAGTTCCTTTACCTTTTTTTCCTGTTCTAGTAAGGCCAGTGTAATTTCCTTTTTTTCTGCTTCCAGCTTTTTAGCCAATAATTCGTTTTCCTTTTCTTTAAGGTTTGCCTGTTGCAGCAACTGCTCTTTTTGAAGCAGTTCGATTTCTTTTAGTTTGGCTTCCTGTTCAATCCGCAGATTTTCAATTTCCAGTTTTTTATTTGTTTCCATAGTGGAAGCAACAATTAATTTTGTGGAATTACTGATACCGTTCAATTGTTTCTTCAGAAGATGTTCGTACGATCCGTCGGCGTTAAATTCTTTTTTTCGTTTATTAAAATAAATTTTGTTTGAAGGCTTGTTGATGATGAAACTAAATATTTCTCCGGTTGCTGAAGCGGCAAAATTATCCGTCATCTGTACTTTCCAGTCTGCTAGCTTATACTGAGTCGTATCAAAAATATTATCAGTATATGTATTTATCAATACCGAATTCTTGTGGAAACCTTTTTTACTGAAGGAGATCACATATACGTTCTGGAGTTCGAGCGGAGCAGCAAACTGACCGTCGAGCGGCGATTTAAAATTTTTCAAGAAGATCTCGTTTTTTTCTATCGTTACCTCTACATCTTCAATGGGCCTTCCGTTTTTAGTAATGATTCCCGAAAACATCAGCATCGCTTTTTTTAAACCGCTGCCGTCAGAATTCTTTTTTAATTTTTCGCCTCCCGCATTATACACATAATAATCCCCCACCCAATCTCCTCCTTTCATCATTCCCTCATGAGTTATTTTGCCTTTTTCATTAAACAGTTTTACCCTGCCGTTAATCTCTCCTTTAACATAAGTAATTTCACTCTTAAGCTTATTGGTATTGCTGTGATAAGATTTCCAAACGCCATTCTTTTCATTATTAATATACACCCCATCATTAATGACCTGGTTATGCTTTAATAACTTGTTCTTGATTCCTTTCTGATCCTTTCCAAAAACAACCCACCGACCCTGTTTTTGGTTCCTCTCGTCTATAACATTAATGGTGTCTCCCAGGAAAACATAATAATCCTTAGCGTGGTTCTGCGCACGGGTGAGCCCATAGCAAATAAAAAACACAAATATTAAAAGGGTTCTCACGATAGTTTAATGTAAAATTATAAATTTTAACCTAATTACCTATTGATAAAAGGCGGGCGACGTACTTCCCGATGACATCAAACTCAAGGTTAACAACGGAACCTTCGCGGATGTCTTTAAAATTAGTGTTTTCAAAGGTATAGGGAATAATAGAAACAGAAAAGCTGTTCTCCTGCGAATCAACCACGGTAAGGCTTACACCGTTAATGGTGATGCTTCCTTTTTCAACTGTAATGTGTTTTTTATTTTTAGAATACTCAAAATGAAATTCATAACTCCCGTTGAGATCCTTTACTGTTATACACTTAGCGGTAGTATCCACATGACCCTGTACAATGTGACCGTCAAATCTTCCGTTCGCAGCCATGCAACGTTCCAGATTCACAACATCTCCTTGCTTTCGCGTATTGAGGTTCGTGCGGTTCAACGTTTCCTGAATAGCTGTTACGGTATAGAGATTTTCTTTAACGGATGTTACAGTAAGACAAACGCCATCGTGGGCCACGCTTTGATCTATTTTCAATTCATGCGAAACGGGGGAAGAAAATGTATAATGAACATTGGTTCCTTCCTTTTCAATTTTTTCTACCCTTGCAAGGGTTTCTATAATTCCGGTAAACATTTACTCTTTTACTAATTTTCTGATTAAGGCATCTGTCGATTCCTGGTAACTAAGGTACGCATTTCCGGTAGCGGGCCCATTAAACCCGGTTTCTACCCGCACTGCTTTGTGTTCCTTGTTAAGATAAATTGTAGTTGGAAAAGCTACAATCTTGTTTAAAAACGAAAGGCTTTCTGATGCTTTATCCTTACCCGTTTGAAGAGTAAGTAAAACAGTGTAATTTATTTTAAGTCTTTTCATCATCCTTGCAACCTGCTCCCTGGCTTTATTATAATCTGTGGTTTTTTCAAAAGCCAAAGCTATAATTTCAATACCCTCGTTTTTATATTTATTATAGAGACCCGCCAGGTAAACACTCTCGTCCATACAATTAGGACACCAGCTTCCCATTACCTGAATAATAACAGGCTTGTTGGCGAATTTTTTATCATTCAGTGAAACTATATTTTTATCCAAATCACTAAAGGCAAGATTTATTTTTTCTTCTTTGTTTTTCAGAAAGGATATTTCATCGCTCTGCTTCAATTTGAAACCAGGATTTTGAACCGCCGTCCATTTTTCACTGAAATGCGCGCCGCTGTAAAAGGTGCCGTTAAGGGTAACTCCCTCGGTCATTTTAGCGATGAATAAAAAAGCGTGACTTCCGTCAAAGCAAGAGAGATAAAGTTTATCGCCGTTTTTCATTCCCTCCAGGAACCGGTAATCGCCGGTTTCCGTTAAGAAGGTTCCGGTCATGTAATCTGTTTGTTCAATGTGATGAAAAATTCCGACAGCTTTCGAACTGTCTTTTGTTCCGGGTGAAAAAGTAACTTCCCATTTTCCTTCGAAATAAGGGTTGGCTTTGCCAGGCACAAAAGCAAAACGATTTGTTTCGCCGTGCTTTGCATAGAACCTGATCACATTTTTTTCTTTCCGGTAGTGATTGATCCAAACACCCTCAATGTCGCTACCCTTTATTACACATTTAAATTCCGTGTCAAACACAGGCATTTTGAAGTGCAGCGAATCGCCAGTGATTTTTATTTCGTCAATGGTTATGCGTTCGTCACCATTCCTGATAATAATGATTGGCTTCTTTTTTTTATAAACCACATCAAAATTAAAAGGCAGTTCTGTATTCTCTGTTTCATTTAAAACAAGAACCGCTCTGTAAGTTCCTTCCTTTAATTTACTTGAAAGAATAGTGCTGCACATAAATAATAAAACAATTATGGCGCTTAGTTTTTTAGTCATTACGATATTCGCGTTTGTTGCTCAGGGCAGCCAGGTTACATATCCTGTAAAGAATGCGTGAAGCCACGTTAGCGTCCCAATCGTTATCTTCAGAAGGAGTAACTTCATTTAAATCAAAGGCGATAATGCGTTTACCACTCTTAGCCAGTTTTTCCAGCAAAAATAAAATTTGCTCCACTTCAAAACCACCAGCCACCGGCGTTCCTGTATTCGGACATAATTTGGGGTCAAGCCCATCGATATCAAAACTGAGATAAACATTCTGCGGAAGCTCACTAATGATACGGTTACAGATCCGGTCCCAGCTATCGCCATTGTATTGCGCGTATTTAATATCGCGGTCGAAAAAAGTTTTTACGCGGCCGTTGCTGTTATTTATCAGGTTTAGTTCTTCTTCGCAGTAATCGCGTATTCCAACTTGTACCAGCTTTTCAACATTATTAATTTTTAAAGCATTAAACATGATGGAGGCATGTGAAAACTCAAAGCCTTCATATGCATTACGAAGATCAGCGTGCGCGTCAATCTGCAGGATAGCATACTTCCCGAATTTTTCCGATAGTGCCTGCATCATGCCAAGCGGTGTGGAGTGGTCGCCGCCAATTAATCCTACAAGTTTATCCTGATTTAAAAAATGAAGGCAGCGATTCTTTACCCAGTTATTCAGCCATAAACATTCGGTAGTAATATCTCTCGCCTTCGATTTTAAATCCACGTTATTTTCATCCGCGCCATTTGCAAGGGCATCAATGTAACGCTCGGCAATATCTCTTAGTTTATCGCTTTTCTGACGCACTTCTTCGCTGATATCATCCATTCCAATTCCCAGCTTCCATGCATCTTTAACTACAGGATCGAATAAATCTACCTGGTAACTGGCGTCTAATATGGCTTGTGGCCCATTAGCGGTTCCCCCGCCATAACTTACTGTTACCTCCCATGGAACGGGAACTAAAATGGTTTCACATTCTTCAAGGCTAAATGGCAAACCGAACATACCGTCTTTTAACTGGCCGATACCATTCGGATCAAAATTTTTTATTTTTTGTGCTTTACTTTTATTCATAAAATATCTTCTGTAAAGATAGTGTTTCTATGTATCCAAGGTACTTAAAGAATGAAGAGCGCTGCCAGAAAAATGGAAACACTTTTAAGAACTGCAGACAGTTTTGACGCTGTTGCATGAGGGGCCGTCATTTGTTTCAGACGCAATTTAAATTTCAGATGTTTGCCAAGCTTTAAAAGATGTCTCCAGTACTTCAAGAAATGTATCGGGGTGTTGTGCTCCGGATATTGCGTATTTACGGTTAAACACAAAAAAGGGAACGCCTTTGATGTTGAAATGTTCGGCTTCAGCAATATCGGCAAATACCGCCTGTTCAAAAGCATTACTATTCACAAGTTCTCCCGCCGCTTCTCTGCTGATTCCTATTTGCTCCGCCACTTCCATCAACACCTGCTTATCATCAATATTTTTTCCTTTCACAAAATAGGTTTCAAACAATAATTCTTCGGCCTCATTCTGTTTGTTATACTTTGCAGCCAGGCAGGAAAGACGGTGTGCATTCATGGAGTTGCTAATAATAGCTTTGTCCATACGAAAATCCAGTCCTGATTTTGCCGCCATCTCTGTTACGTTATGCAATAACTGGTTCACCTGAGTAACACCCATTCCTTTGCGTTTGCTCAGATACTCTGCAGTGCTAAGGTTAAGGTTGGGCTCAATGTCAGGGTCAAGCTGAAAACACTTCCAGCTAAGTTCAACATCCTCTTTGTTTGCGAATCTTTTAAGTGCTGCTTCAAAATTTCTTTTTCCTATGTAACAGAAAGGGCAGATCACATCACTCCACACTTCTATTTTCATCTTCGTTTCCATCAGCATCTATTTTAGTTCCGGTACTCGGGTATTTATAACATTTTATGGGGCAAGCCTGAATATATCCCAGCTCTCATCTTTTTGTTCGAAGCAGATCCTGTCGTGAAGGCGGCTTTGACGACCCTGCCAGAATTCGTAATAATTAGCTTTCAACACCCATCCGCCCCAGTTCGGAGGCCGTGGCACGGCTTTGCCTTCAAACTTTTTTTCGAGTTCGCGCAATTTTTCTTCGAGTTCTTCGCGCGATGTTAGCTTCGTACTTTGAGATGAAGCCCAGGCTCCGATTTGTGATTCAACGGGCCGTGAAAGAAAATAATTATCGCTGTTATCCTCAGTGGCTTTTTTTACAAGGCCTTCTACTC
>JACDDR010000108.1:3848-13590 GCA_013816895.1 Bacteroidota bacterium | reverse complement strand
CTGTATTGTAGAAGCATCAACCAGTAAATTAGAGCCTGTGTTTAATGTAATTCCATTCCACATAGCTCCACAGCCCGCTTGCCACACAGTGCCGGTTTGTAACTTTAAAGATCCTGTTAAATTAACATTAACAACGGCGTTCGCTGCGAGGTACGTTGGAACGTTATTATAGGTTACCGCGTTTGTGTTAATATTATATGTGCCGTTAATAACGATAATGCTGGTTGCGCCGTTGTACGTTACGGGTGTGCTTTCGGTAACATTATTTAAATAAGTAAGTGTTACACCTGCGGGAATCGGTCCAGAATAACGGCAGCAGGGTTTCACTGCAAGTGTAGTTGAAGGGGAGCATCCGGCTTGAACAGAAATAGTGCCGCCCGATGATGTCCATGTGATGTTGAGTGTGTTCCCGGTTCCATAATACGTGGAAGGAGTGCCGCCGATGATGGTCCACGTATAATAGGTATTTGGATCGTAACTTCCGCCTAATGTGTATTGTTCTGCTGCAACATCGCATGCGTAATTATCACCGGAAATAGTTGGACTTGCAGGATAATAAATGTTTCCGTCGAGTTGGTCGGGGAGCAGATTTGAATAAGCCCCCGTAAAATCCGGAGCAAGCGAAACAGCTGGAACAGACCAGAAACCTGAACCCGGTAAATTTGGAACGGTTTTACTAATAAGAGTTCCCGGGTTGGTGTTTGAGTTGAAGTAAATTCTTCCGTCGTAGGCTATTTCAATAAAACCTGCATTATGATTGAGGAGATCTGCAGTGGTCGGAACCGCGGTAGTTAAGTTTGATACATAGCCAATTTTGTTTGCAGTCCCGTGATAGCTATAATATAAAATGCTTCCATCAGGAGAAAACTCAAGTCCTTCAAGCGATTTACTTACGCCAAGGTCTATAATGCGCTCGGTACCGGCAATAATGGACCCTGTCGCGTAATCCAGATCACAAAAGTAGATGCTGTGACCTTCACGTGTTTTTCCAATTCTGTAATTACCACCGGGTAATTTAACAACCTCCATTTCCTGGTAGAAAGTATTAGTTCCAACAGCTGGACTAAGTGTCGGATTTTCTACATTCATAAATGTAAATCCGGAAGCATCCACGTTATATTTATAGAACCCTTTTGACGCGGTGTTGCTGTATTCGCCCCATACATAAAGAAAATAATTTTTGTTTCCCGTTTCAGGGCGATATGGCGTTGCCGCGATTCCAAACCTGTATTTGTGGTAAGGCGCGTAGGGCTTAAAGGAATTTGAACTCATGCCCGGCAAATTGGTAAGGTCGAACAAGTTTGCTGTTGAACTGGCGGCTATGAGCTGACCGTTAGCTCCTAAACTGAGGTCAAGAATGGCATACACGGGTTGGTAGGCAATTGCATCCGTAAGGTTGTTCTCATCCTGAAATCCGAGAACGATATAATACTTGTTACAGTTACCCGGCACTGGAAGAATCGCTACTTCCTTGGCCCAGTGGTTAAAAATATGGCCGGGATCAGAGAAATAAGTACCCCACCCGTCATGCCAGAAATAATCGAACTTCAGATCAATATTTCCGTTTGAATCTTTAATGATATTACCAAGTTTGTCAAATACTCTTAGACGACTTGAGTTCGCATCAACTGTGACAAAAAATAGAAGATTTCCGTTGGCATCGTGCATGCTGTTAGATGTTTCAGATATAAAGTTTTCAGTTCCTGAAGGATTATAATAGCCATTAGCGGCACTGGAACTTGGCAGCAGTGATGCTACCGGACTCATCGTGCTAAAATTAACCTGGTTTACAGGTATACACCAGTTTTTAAGTTGTGGATTCTGCGCCGTTATGCTGAGAGAACCTGCAAGTGCAAGGACAGTGAACGCACGATTTAAAATATTGTTTTTCATTTTATTGGTTTGATTGTTTTTAATGTGCCACAAAATAACAAAGAGAAAAAGCGAATAGGAAGTACCGATATACTTCTGGCGTTATTTGAATAATAAGTGGCAGATTAAACTAATTGATGGTGGATACTAACAAAAAAAATCCCCAGAGGTTAACCGGGGATTTTTTTGTAGCAAGATTTTTTTAGACATGGAGCAGGGTAAGGCGCGAAAGAAGTTCGTTCTTTTTCCGTCGCGATACCTCGCAGGTCTCACCATCACTCATTAATACGTAGCCCCCGTCTCCCTTAACATACCTGGTTACATGGGTAAGGTTAATTACGCATGAGTTGTGAATTCGCAAAAAGTTAAGTCCAGATAAAAGTTCTTCGTATTCTTTCAGCAATTTAGACACCGTGATTTTTTTACCGTTGACCAGTGTTATGTGCGTATAAGATTCATCTGCAGTGCATTTAATAATCTCTTCGGCATTCACCATTTGTAAACCTTCAAAAGTTGGCACGGCTATTTTGGCCGATTTACTTTTTACAGAAGAAATCAGCGATTCAAAATTCCGGAGTTTATCACCTTTATTTTTTTGTTTTTGCTCCACCTTATCTACGGCAGATCTCAGCTCTTCAACGTCCACAGGCTTCAGCAAATAATCAATGGCATTGGTTTTAATGGCCTGAATGGCGTAATGACCGTAGGCTGTAGTGAAAATAACATCAAACTCAGGATCTTTTACTTTTTCAAGCAAAACAAAACCGTTGTCGTGCGGCATTTCAATATCAAGGAATACCAGGTTCGGATTATGCTTTTCTATTTCTATAAGCGCGTTTTCCACCGAGTCGCAAATTGCTTTTACCTGTACATTGTTACAATACTTTGTTACAAGGTGTTCAAGTGTTACCCGGCTTTTTTCTTCGTCATCAACAATTATTGCTGTTATCATAATTTTATTTTTATTGCATTGGAATATTAATTAGTACGCGGGTTCCGGCAGCTTCGTTCTGATCGGTATAAAGATCATCGATCACAAGGCTCAGCTCGGTGTTGTTTATCTGGTTAATTATGTCAAGTCTTTCTTTTGTTAAAGCCATGCCTATTGATTTGTGGGTGCTTGGATTATGCAATTTAATCTGCGCCGATTTTACCCGTCCGATCCCATCATCATATATTGTGCATTTTAGTACTTTTTCCTTTAACGTAACGGAAATAATAATATTGCCTTTTCCTTTTTTATGCATTAAACCGTGCCAGATTGCATTTTCAACATAGGGTTGAATAAGCATGGAGGGAATCTGCGTATTATTTACATCTACGCTCTTATCAATATTTATCTCGTAATAAAAGCGATCTTCAAATCTTAACGACTCAAGTTCCAGATAAAGGTTAAGGGCTTCCAGCTCTGTTTTGAGAGGAATTAGAGCGGGTTTACTGTTTTCAACTACATAACGGATCAGTCTGGCGAATTTGGCAAGGTATTTTTGCGAAGATTCAGCGTCACTGCGCGTAATAAAATACTGTACAGAATTAATGGCATTAAAAATAAAATGCGGATTCATTTGTGCTCTTAACGCTTTCAGTTCCGTTTCCGCCACGCGTTGCTGCAGGAACGCTTTTTCATTATCACGGTGACGCACCTTAATTAGCCGTGCGCGGAAAACGAGCAGTGTTAACGTCAGAAGCGAGATAACTATCGCGATCTTAAACAGCCAGGTTTGCCACCACGCCGGTAACACACTGAGATCAAGTGTTGCAGGGACTGTGCACCAAAAGCCATCGTTGTTTTTTGCGTAAACTACAAAACGATAAGTGCCTGGCGGCAGGGTTTGGTAGGTAATGGAGGTGTAGCGGGTGTAGGTCCAAACAGAATCAACGCCTTCCATTCTGTATTTGTATTCAACGTTTGCGGCGTCTTTATAACAAAGCCCAATGTAATCCAGCGTTAAATAATTCTGGTCGTATTTTAAATGCGAAAGCTGATTGTAAGGAATGGGTTTGTTATTGATCGATGCCTGCAATATGTATACTGGAGGACTAAAGTGATTGCTTTTAGTGTAAGCCGGATCAAAAATGCTTAGGCCGTTATTGTGTGCCAGCCACAATTTTCCATTGTATTTAATGATGTGATTTACTTCATCGGTGAGTAAGCCATTTGTAGCATAGAAGTTAGAGATGATAAAGTGGCCGTCGGTTTCGATTATTTTACTTAATCCTTTATTGGTGCCTACCCAAACAACATTTGAATCAATATAAATGCTCCTGCACATGTTGCCGGCCAACCCTTCTTTTTCAGTTATCTGATAGGTAATGTTCTCTTTTTTTAAGAGGATTCCTCCGCCTCTTGTGGCTATCCATATGGAATTATTTTTCCCTTCCCTTATAGCAACTGGTCTGTTCGTAAATTTTTTATCAATAGCTCCAAGAAAAACCTGTTTATCGTCTTTAAACATATAAAGGCCGTCCATTGCCCCGAGCCAAAGAACTCCCCGAGCGTCTTCAAAAAAATTATCAACGCGGGTGTTTAAAATAATTTCCTTTATTTTTTTTAAATTTTTCGGTTCATGTTTTGTTAATGCTCCATAACTAAGTATCCAGATATTACCATCATTTGCAGGAAAAAACTGTCGTACAGCAAGATCCTGGTCCCCAAACAGCGGATGTGGCTTTTCCTGGAGGGAATAGGAATTAGTTGCAGTGCCTATATAGTTCACACCCTTATAATTTAAAATATCAAAAATTCGGGTCACTAACGGCGAATTATTTTTGATCGATCTGACAGGCAATGAGGTAAGACTATCTCCTTTAATAATGGTTACCGAGCCGTCAAGATGGCCCACCGCTACATGTTGTCCGATTGTGCCCATACAGGAAATTTTACTTTCCGACATCCCATTCTCAGGTGTGTAATACCGGAAGTTGCGATGCGGCACACAATAAATCCCGTGGCCTTCGGTAGAAAACCATATTTCATTTTCTTTATCCGTACAAACCCCCGTTACTACTTTTCCTTGAAGCTTCCAAACCGAGCCACGTTCGACAAGATCATTTTCTTTAAAAATTTTAAGACCATTGGTAGTGGCTGCAAGTATCGAGCGATCGTTATCCTGCGTGATTACAAGGAATGTAGAATTACTTTTTTTAATACAGGATATGCCCTGCCGGTTAAATATAAGGATGAGGTTATCCAACGTCGCAATAAAATTGCCATTTCGTAAACGGGTGGCAAAATATCGTGCGGCTGTGTGTAACGGATATAAGGGATCAACTTCGAATAATTTTTTCGCATTGCTGTTCATCACGGTTATTCGGCTTAATGTATCATCATGTCCACCATACAGTATCCCTTCTTTTCCCGCCAGGAAAATATATCTCCCACTCCCCGGAATGTTTATTTTTTTGATGTTTTCTTTTTTCCAACCCGGACTTATTTTAAATACATACCCGGATGTAGTGCCCAGCCAGAGTGTGTCATTAGCATCAACATACATTGAATTATTTATCTGTGGGATAAAATGGCTACTAAGGCTATCATTGCAGGCAAGTGTATAGATGGTGTCGTTAAAAGAATAACTTAATTTTCCTGAAAAAGAACGAAACCATACGCGGTGTTTTTTGTCTTCATACAAACCAAAAACGGTATTATCGGGAAGGCCATTTTGCGTGCTGAAATTTTTGAACTTATATCCATCAAACCTGCTCACACCCATATCGCCTGTTATCCAGATATACCCCTTGCTATCCTGAATAATGCTGTAAACATCAGAGCTGGGTAGTCCGTCTTTTACATTATAGTTTCGTAGTTTGTCAAATTGCCCAAAGAAAGCCGTGTTACAAAGCACGAATGCCCACAGCAGGCAAAAACGGAGCAGGGCGAATAATGAAAAGGGGGCCGTATACATTTTTTAAGAAGCGTAAAGATACTATCATTCCAAATATATCAAAGAGGGTAATGGTGATTGCATGCCTGTTAGTACAAGAACAGCCGGCTATTGACGTAAAATGCCATTCATTGGCTAAAAACCGCCAGTTATTTTAAAAACGAATTCGGTTGAAAATAGGAAACTCAAGGGGATGGGCAGGAAAGGAAAGTAGGGGTTGTTATTGGGATCAATTCAGGAAAAGCTGAATGGGCAGTATTAATAAAAAGATGTCCGGTAAAAGCCGGACATCCTGCAATATTTATTCAAGGATTAATTTTACAGTTTCTGTTTTTCCTTCATAAGTTACTTTTACTAAATAAATTCCTTTTGGATATCCGGAAAGATCAATGATATACTTTTCTTCCTGGAGATTTTCTTTTTCGTAAACTAGTTCTCCAATAACGTTATATATTAAAATTTTCTTTGATTCTGCGAAAGGGATACGAATATTGAATAAGCCGGCAGAAGGATTAGGATAAAGCATAATTCGTTCACTTTCTTTTTCTTCTTCATTCAGAAATTCGCTGCCCAATAAGTCGCTTTGCGATTGCTGATGAATTTTAAATGTGTTACCGCCGCTTGAGCATCCATGTATAAAGGCTGTGTAATAATTGGATGGTGTTACCGGGTTCAGTAAACTGTAGCTTGAGCCTGGAAGTATTTCAACATAATCAGTGCCCCGCATTATTAATTTATTGGCATTTAAAGTAGTTGCGCTTACAGATACGTAACCTCCTTCCCAGAAGTAATCGGAAACACTGTTACAATTAATACAAGCAGAAACAATTTTATTTCCATAAGGGCAATTTAGCTGTGTTTTCCATATTCCCCGGCCAAACGTTCCGGCCCTTAGGGTGTTTTCTTTATAGTTAATATTCATTTGAACCATAAATAAATGGGGGATATAGTTCTCATACACCTGCCAACTTAACATGGAAGCATTTCTATAATATACGGTACGGTTTGTTCCGAGATACATTCCATCGTTACTGCCTCTTTCATACACAAGGGAAACAACCTCTTCATCTGGAGGTACACCGCTGCTGTAGTCAGTCCAAATACCACCTTCACGTTTTAAGACTTTATATTGTGGAAAGTTTGGGACCTGGCCGATACCTAACCAAATTTTATCGGGATCCCAGTCGCTCACAGCGATAGCTTTAAAATTTACCTGATAAATATCATTGTCTGTCAAGGCCGAACTTATAACAGACCTTAAATCCGGTGTTATCAGACTCCATGAATTTTCGTTGTGGCCAATCCACGAATCATTAATATTAGCACCTGAATAACTATAAACTTGCCCCGCGAAGCTGGTAGAAGAAGGGGCATAACTATTGCTGCCGGCCATGTAAAATTTATTTTCGTTTGTTGGAGAAACGGCAATGCTATTTATAGCTGTTCCCCAATTATCGCGTAGTAAAGGATTGGCTGATGTGGTAAACCAAACCCCTGTTCTGAACTTACAGCCGAATAGTTTGTTGATGGGGCTATATTGCCAAAGGCCGCTACCCCGCATATAGATTTTATCAGGCCTGTTGATATCCTGGGAGAAGTGGTTACCGGGTGCTAGAGTAGACATGCTGGTCGTGTTGTCCGGAATAAAGGTGCTGCCTGCTAGAACATTATAGTAAGCTCCTGAGGAAGGAAATGTTACACCATGATCAGTGGAGAGAAGTTCGTTGCTTGAAGATTGATAGGAGTTAAAGAAAATATTGTTTGGATTATATTTATCAATTAGAGTAGAACTGGGTTCTGTTCCAAAAGTTTTACAAGTACTCATATCAGTTCTGTCAAACATAAATCCTTTTGTGTCTGCTTCGCCGGTACTGAAATAATCGGGCTCCGCCTCGGAACTTGAAAATCCCCAAATTTGCGAAATATCCATGTTTTGATTTTTCTGTTGCCAACTGCTTGTATATTCTGAATTTAAGTTGGATGTAAAATCATTGCAATAATAGCCTCCGTCAGTAGCGGCCATTACTCTGTGAATGGCTCCTGTTTCAATTAATTTCGCGTCATGCAGATCATTATGAATGCTACCCCAATAGCCGGAACTGCCTCCCAGGGGTATATATGCATCAAATCCATTGGATCCGGCAAAATAAAATTTATTGGTAATAAAGTTATATTTGCGCAGAGCGTCCCCGCCAACATACACCACATCCTTATTTCCTTCAACTAGTAAACGGTCTATGTTTGGGTCGCTGTCGCCATAACTTAACACATAATTAATTCCGTTTACCAACGCTGCATCCCTGGTAAATTTATATAGTACATAACCTCGCGTTGTGCTTGAGCTTGAATAATCGGCGGTTATACCCGCTGCTTTATCTGCCTTTCCAAACAGATAGATGATTTGCGTATTAGATACATTGTCGTAAGCGTATCCGCAATCCGAATAAAAATTATCATAAAAAGAAAAAGGATTCGTGGTAAATACATCTGTAAACGAGCTCCCTCCTGAAGTGGATACTTTGAATTTATTATCGCCCGAAGCATACACGTCATAGGTTCCCCCGGAAACAGGAAGGAAAACAATATTTTCAAAGGCAGCGCTATAATCTACAAGCGTCCAGGTTACTCCGGCATTTATAGTACGGTATATACCGCCGGTAGTGCAGGCAAAAATAATCTGATTATTAGTAGGGTGCATTTTTAAGTGATTAATTTTAAATTTAAGTCCCGGCACTAATAACGGCGAAGAGGGGAATGTACCGGTTGTTTGCCAGACACCCATTGAGGTTAGGTATTTATAAACGCCGCTGGATTGCCTTACATATCCGTTTAAAACATTCACATCAGAAACATAAAGATTATTTGTGATGGGATCAACTACGATATCAGAGACACCACTAAACTTCAAAAACTCTGTAGAAATAAGGGACCAGGAGCCGCCATCATCCAATGTGCTCCAAAGTCCCCCAGAAACGCTGCCCGCATAAATAACCTGGTTTGTAGTGCCATTATAGTTGGGGGCTGGAACTATTACATCTAACCTTCCGCTTTCATATAAGGTGGAAGGAGTTTTTACAGGACCAACGTGCGTCCAATAACTCTGGGCTTGAACGAGTCGGACAGAAAAGGCAGCAGCAAGGGCGCAAAGGATAAATATTTTTTTCATAGGATTTATTTTGTTGATAATCGCAAATGGTTTAAAATTTCGGAACTACGTTTTTTATACCGGTTATTTTATTCCGTTTTTTTTCTCCAAGGCTTCTAGTCTTTTATTTTGCTCTATGATATAAAGAGATAACTCTTCAATTTTTTCCAATAATTTTGCGTTAATGGTTGCTACATCAATTCCGTTTTCAACAACTTCTGCTGCCGAGGGAATATTAGGCAGGTGCTTATTTTTTTTGATATATATTTCAAGTTCATTTAAATTTTTAAGTGGATAGTTAGCTTCAAAAACATAATCGGCCCAATTGGCTGAAGAGGCTATAGCTACTTTAACTTTTTCGGTTAAAATGCCGGTTTGTACATACAGTTTGTAACCCGCAGGAAGAGCAACTGAGGCATCGCCAATTAAAACATTTCCATTTACCGTAAAGTCGGCTGTTGGATTATTCGTGTGGATACCCACCTTGCCGTTATTTTTAAGAAAGAGAAAAAAGTTACCAAAACCTTCACCTCCACTGCCATTGGTACTTCCAAAAGGCTTCCAAAAGTTAAGTCCTCCGCTGGTACCATCATATTCAACGGCATATTGTGGTGTAGCATCATCACCTAAAAAAATGCTGGAACTAACAGGGTTACCGTCTCTTCCTGCGCCTGTTACGAATAGATCTCCGTTTAAGTGCAGGCGACACCATGGATTTGCGTTAGCAATTCCAACAAATCCATTAGCATTTATTCTTAGCCTTTCGGTTCCCCCATTATTGTTGTCTACCCTGAATACAAGGCCGGTTAATGCTGTTGAGGTTCTTGCATCAATATAACCA
>JACDDR010000108.1:0-3838 GCA_013816895.1 Bacteroidota bacterium | reverse complement strand
ATATAACCATTACCTCCGGAAGCGAAAGATAATCTCATTCCATTTTGAGCAGGTGATCCGTTAGTTACTCCTCCAAAATATAGATTGCCGGTTCCGTTAACCCCCGGGCTCCCAGCCCAGTAGTCAAGGAGTACATTCCCGTTTTTAATTTGAAGTTTTTCAGTAGGTGTAAATAAAGCTCCGTTATTTATACCAACATTACCCGTATTGCTGTTATAAATATGAGTTCCAGTTGTTGGCCATTGTGCCTTAACCTGGGTGGTGCACAACAAGGACATACAGGTAAGGAAAGTAAAAGAGTTTAATGCTAATTTCATAAGTTATATTTTGCGTCAAAGAACTCTATTTCTTCAAAATATAGAAATCACCAATCTATAGGTGGATGGTTTTTATGAATAACTGGCGGTAGGAATAAATATTTGGTATACAAAGAAGGTATATTCTGATATGTTTTTCAGATAAACTTTAGGTTTAATAAGTTGGCAAGGGAGTCCAATTATTAGTGTCTGAGCCGAAAAATAGGGAACTCAAAGGCTCCGCGTGACCTTGTGCGGTAGGAGCATAAGAGGTCGATGCTGAATTGAGTCAATGGCGATTAAAATCCCATATTCAGGCCAATTGTAAACCCCGACCTCACTTTATTTCCAATGCCATATCCCAGCACATAATCAAAACGTATGACGTTGAAAATTTTCTCGAGTCCAAAATTGAACTCATAATAATTCTGAAGGCGATTGTTGCTTAAAAAATGTGCGCCAACCACTTCCTTCACTTTAAGTTTTTTGAGCAAAGGGATTTTGTAGAGAATAAAGCCATTAAAATGATGTTCAGCATGCGCTTCGGCGTACCACTTGTCGGCACTATAAGTGTAGTAGGGTAGAAGACGAAAACTACCCGTTGGCGAATTGGTATTGATGATCGTTTGGTTGCCGGTAAAATGTTTGTAATCGGTAAAGTAAAGTTTTGATGTGTTTAGAAAAAATCCGCCACGCAGGCGATAAGAAAGACGGCCTACCAAACCAAGGCTTACCTCGTCGTTTACCAGAGCGCTCGCCAGGTCATAATCGCCTGTTGAACCTAAAACAGGGATTGCTTTTTTATAGGATACACTCAGACGCGGATACTTGCTTCCGGTAATTATTTTTTGATTGGGTACAGAAATATATTTTTGTTTAAAACGAAACGACATCGTTAATTCGGCGGTAAACGCGCTGTTGGAAGTAAAGAGGGAATCGTGAGTGGAAGGGTGTTGAGGATCGTTGCTCGTGAATAGTTTTGTTTTATCGTCAATTAAAAGCTGATCGGTACTGTTTTTTAGAGGATCGCGTTGCATATATCCAACAACAGCGTTGCCAAAAACTCCATTACTTAATTCCGTAAAATAACTCGCCTCAGCGCCGCTTTCTTTAAAAAGTTTCATGAAGTTTTCGTTCATTAATAAAGTATAAGCCGAATTAATTAAGGGCGCTATCGGATCTGCAGGATTGTATTGTTCTACGATTGATTTTGCTTTTAATCCTACGCGAGAGAACTTCTTAGGATTAAAAAAATAATTATAACCTAACTCTCCTCCCCATAAATAATTACTAAAACCGTACCTGATCTTACCATTTACACGATGCGCCTTTAAGTTTTCATATTCTTTGTTCAATGAAAATACGTATCCAAGATTGAGCCCTTCCACTGTATTGTATTGTACACCATTTGTAATAATGCCGGGCAATGAAATGGATAACCTCGTTTTACTCTTGTTATAAGTATATCCCAGGAAGATGCTCGAAACCCTCAGTTTATTATGAACCTTATCTACAGAGTCTTTGTAATGCGGACTTTCTGTTATTTTCTCGGTACTGTCTTTTTTGCGGTAATCTACATTTTCTTCTCTTGTGAGTTGCACGGGGCGGTTTGCGTTCCAGTAAGTAGAATCCTTTTTATTTGCTCCATCTTCAATAACAAGAATTTCATTGCTGAAAAATTTATCGCTGAGCTTTGGGCTTAAATTGAAATTTTTAACGATGGCATTAAAATACCCGTCGCCGGTAATTCCCATAAATTTAAAAGAAAAGCTAAAGTTGTGATTCACCGGCATCCAGATGCTATCTCCCCCAACCGGAGCATGAAGTTGTTTAATTGTAAGGGTATCCACAAAATTTATCTTTTGTGCCTGTGTAATGTAAAGATCAACACCTGTTAAACGCCAGGCTTTCTCCTGTATATAGATAATACCGGTAAAACACGGGTCTGTTTTTCTTTTTGGAATCACCTTAATTTTATTGAAAACATTGCCGTCTTCATTTATTGTTCCCAGTAAGACAAATCGGTAAAATAAAAAGGCGTTTCCGCTCAAAGGTGAAACAATGGGCCGTTCGCTGATACCGCGAATATTTATAAAGTTTTCATAGAAATTAAATTTCATCTGGCCCAGCTGGTTAAAGCTAAAGCTGCGGGTCTGACCACTAACGCGGCTGCTGTACATGATCTCTTTATGCAGATCGGGCTTTTTAAAATAATAATTGCTTTCACTTTCACTCAGGTAAATAACGCCAAGGTCGGTGGAGTCAATCACCTCACCACTTGTCATTTTAATCAGTTTTTTAAATTTTTCAGGAATGTTTATTAAACGCTCCAGGCCCTTAATGTAAGACTGGCATGAGTATTCATTTACCTGTCCTGAATAATATTTTCTTTTCTTAATAGCCTTTCGCATAATTGGGTAGGCAGGATCTTCGCCAGCCTTTACCACCACTTCGTTCAGGGAAACTGCATCGCCTTTTAAATTTACGTTCAAGGTTTTATTTTGATCAAGAACAACCTTTATTTCCTGCTTGCTATAGCCTACATATTGAAAAACAATAATGTATTCGCCCGCGGGTAATTTTAAACTGTACTTGCCCTCATCATTACTGTTTACGCCCTGCGTGGTACCTTTAATATAAATGTTGGCAAAAGGAAGCGCTTCGTTTGATCCTGAAATTTTTCCCGACAAAATAAAATTCTGGCTATAAACATTCTGCAAAAGAAATACAGCTACTATAAAAAAAAGTTTATTCATTTACAGTAAGACGATTGAATGATATAAAATGTTACTGTGTTTTTTTATCAAAACCCGTAAAAGCGTAAGAAATAATGTTGGCGCCCATTTTAAGTGCTTTGGAACGTGCTTCTTCGCTGTCGTTATGAACCTCCCGGCTTTCCCAGCCATCGCCAAGATCGCACTCAAAATCGTAGAAGCAAACCAGGCGGCCTTTGTAAATTAAGCCAAAGCCTTGCGGGGGTTTGTTATCATGTTCGTGTACCTTCGGGAGACCATTTGGAAAATCGTATTTCTGGTGATAGATAGGATGATTAAAGGGCAGTTCAACTAAATCGAGCTCCGGGAAAACTTTTTTCATTTGCGTACGGATAAATTGATCCATGCCGTAATTGTCGCTGATGTGAAGAAACCCCCCGCCAATCATATAGTTGCGGAGGTTTTCGGCTTCTTGGCCGGAAAAAATCACATTGCCATGGCCGGTCATGTGAACAAAAGGATAATTGAAAATCTCCGCGCTGCCGGCGTCAACTGTGGCTTGTTCAGGATTAATATTTGTTTTTAAATTATCATTGCAGAATTTAATCAGGTTTGGCAGAGAGGTTTCCAGATTAGCGTACCAGTCGCCTCCCCCGTTGTACTTGAGTACGGCCACCTGAAAAGCGAATGGGGGCGAAGTGTTGAAGGAAGAAAATAAAATAACAGACAGCATAAATACGTACAGCCTCAGGCGGAACACGAATTTCAGGTGCGGGATTTTCTTCAGAAACTTATTCATTCAGATGTTTAAAGTACTAATATAACGAC
>JACDDR010000107.1 GCA_013816895.1 Bacteroidota bacterium | reverse complement strand
GCCCATATCCGCTCCACTTCTGTTCTGAGCGTGCCATAATACACTCCGGAGTATACTTCCTCCCACTCAAGGAATTCCTTTTCTGCGATCTTTTTCTTAAAATCTTCAAGCGACAAATAATGGTAATCTTTACCGTTTTCTTCCACTCCGCGTTTAGGCCTGCTGGTAGCCGAAATCGAGAATTCGATCTGGTCGGGGAATGTTTTCAGCAGATGGCGTACAATGGTAGTCTTACCGGAACCGGACGGTGCCGAGAATATAATCAACTTTCCATTGTGCATGCACAAAGATATAATAATATTAGGCCCCGTTAAAATTTAAGTTAAAATACCATAATTCGCCCTGTTATCACCCGGTTTTACCTTTAATACAATAAAGCTATTCTATTCCTTTTCTTTCTTGTAATTTTAGCCCCGCGTGTATTTTGGGATGTTGCGCGGTTATTTTTAAAAATTTATGAAAAAACTGTTTATACTTATTTTCTTTTTATTTTCAATTATTGCTCAATCGCAAAACCCTGGCGGAAAAGGCGGTAACAGCGATATGATGAAGGCCATGAAAGATCTCAAAGGCCGGGTGTATGGTAAAATTATTGACGCTAAAACCAAAAAGCCTGTGGAATTCGCTTCTGTTGTGGTGTATTGGTATAATAAAGACAGTTTAATAAGCGGGGCCCTTGCCAAAGAAAATGGCGACTTTAACATCGATGATCTTCCTCCAATGGGAGGGTTCCGGCTTAGAGTTACTCAAATAGGTTACAAGCCTTACGAAACAAAAATCTATATCCAGGCTCCGAACAAACTGGAACAGGATCTTGGTAATATTCCTTTTTCTGTGGATGAAAAACTACTGAATGAAGTGGAAGTAACAGCCGAAAAGAATGCGCTGGTAATGTCGATAGACAAACGCACTTACAATGTTGACAAAGATATTTCAGTAAAAGGCGGAACAGCAGCCGACGTTATGAAAAATGTCCCTGGAGTAACGGTAGACGCCGACGGAAACGCTCAATTACGGAATCAAAGTCCGATGATATACGTAGACGGAAGGCCTACTAACCTCACATTGCAGCAAATACCTGCCGATCAGATCGACAGAGTGGAAATAATTACTAACCCCTCTGTTAAGTTTGATGCCAGCACCACGGGTGGCATTCTCAATATTATTCTAAAAAAGAATCTTAAACCGGGATACAACGGCATGTTGATGACCTATGTTGGAACCGGTGACAGGTACGGAGGAATGGCGAACATCAATGTGAAAGAAGGCAAATGGAATTTATCACTAATGTATTCATACAACCAGGCTATTAATAAAACAAAAGGTTACACACGGCGCAAACAACTCGACAGCCTTGGAGGCGCGTCGGGATATTTTAACCAGGACAATAACACAGTGATGACCAATGCCTTCAACTTCGGGAAAATTGGAATTGACTATGCCATTAATAACCGTAATACGCTTTCGTTGAACGGAATGCTGATGGGCGGAAAATTTAACACGCTGGATAAGCAAAACTTTCATGTTCTTGACAAGAATAACATTGAACGTTTTTACGGTGACCGCGTGAACCAGCAAATGGCAGGATTTCAGAATTACAACACACAATTGTTGTATAAAAAAACTTTTCCTAAAGCAGGAAAAGAATTAACCGCAGATTTTAATTACAACTATACTACTTCCCATAACGGTTATTTATTTTCAACTGAAAATCATATTCCTCCTGATACGATTTATCTTCCTCAGACGTATCAGAAAAATGACGGTATTGGAAATGCAAACCAGTATATTTTCCAGATGGATTATGTAAATCCAATCAGCGAGACCAGTAAATTTGAAGCCGGCATTAAAGCCTTTTACAAACAATCCACCAGTGTTAACAATACTTTTAATGCAGTATCAGGAGATGATTATAAGCACGACAGTATTATGAGCAATCATTATATTATCGACGATCAGATTAACGCCGCGTACGTAAATTATAACGATAAATTATTTGGCGGCATTATGTATCAGGCGGGTTTACGCTTTGAACAATCCTATTACAAAGGAAATATTACCGATAAAAAAACAACGTTTTCATATAATTACCCATCCTCAGGTGAAGACCTTATGAAATCTCTTTTCCCGGGTATTTACTTTTCAAAAAAACTTAAAAATAATCAGGAGCTTCAGTTGAACTTCAGTCGAAAAATCAACCGTCCTAATTTTTTCCAGTTAATGCCTGTGGTAATGTTTGCCGATAAACAAAATTACCGTATTGGTAATCCTCAGCTAAAGCCCGAATTTAAAAACATTGCCGAGCTTAACTACAACAAAACATTTACAAAAGGAAGTTATCTTGGATCGGGTTATTTCAGATACGAAGAACAACCTATTACGGATGTGGCCTACCCCTCGGTGGGGGATCCCGCCGTTCTGGTGAACACTACCGTTAACGGAAAAAACAGCATCCGGTATGGTATTGAGAATACTTTCAAATACACACTTTTCAAAAATTTTGACATGACATTGAATGCAAACGCATTTTATATTTACATCAGAGGTACAGTTATTCAGAGTGAACCCGAAGTAAAAGCGGAAGGATACGCCTACAATGCAAAAGCAGTGTTCTCGTATAAGTTGCCAAAATCAGTAACATTGCAGGTAAATGGAAATTATGAGTCGCCGCGGATTTTACTGTTAGGATACAGTAACCCGATCTATTCAATGGATGTATCGCTAAACAAAATGATTGGCTTTAAATGGATCTTTAACCTGACACTTAGCGACGCGTTTAACAGCAGAAGGATGGGCGCTCATTACCAGACGCCTTATTACATACAGGATCTTTCAAGAAGGCGAGAAAGCCGCTACGTGCGCTTTACCGTAACTTATATTTTCGGAAAGATGGACGCTTCTATCTTTAAAAAAGGAAAACAATTGCGCGGCACAGATCAGCAAGGAAACCAGGACGGATTAGATTTCGGGAAATAAACATGATCAACACTATCAACATTGAAGGTATTAAATTGTACGCATTTCATGGCTGTCTTGAGGAAGAAGCGAAGATTGGCGGCAATTACATTGTGGATGTATACATGGTAACTGATTTTTCAGAAGCCGCGAAAACAGACGATCTTTCCAAAACCGTTGACTACTGCTCGATTTACGAGATCTGCAAAAAAGAAATGGCTATCAGAAGCAAGCTTATCGAACAGGTTTGTGCGCGCATGTTTACAAGCATTCGTTCTGAATTTAATACTATTGATCATTTACATGTGAAGCTTACAAAACTTCAGCCACCAATGAATGGCGATGTGGAAAAAGTAAGCGTTGAAATGAAAGATTGAAGGATCGACTCAGAAAACTTCGTAAACATTCCGATTACTTTACTTAAGATTTATCTACCACGAATAAATTAAATTAATCGACCATTCTGTGTAATCTGTGAAATCCGTGGCTCTTTTCTTAGAGATCGCTAAAAATATGATAAATTTACACCATGGATTTTGATAACACCGACCGCACCGAATTATCGCAGCTTGGCGAGTTCGGGCTCATAAAACATCTTACGCAACACATTGAACTTAACCAGGAATCTTCCGTTAAAGGTGTGGGCGACGACGCGGCCGTGATTGACAACAAAGACCTTCAGACAGTAGTAACTACCGACATGCTGGTGGAAGGCGTGCACTTTGATCTTACATACGTTCCCTTAAAACATCTTGGTTATAAAAGCATTGTGGTTAACCTTAGCGATGTGTATGCGATGAATGCCACGCCAAAGCAGGTTGTGGTTTCCTTCGCTCTTTCCAGTCGTTTTAGTCTTGAAGCAGTAGAAGAACTGTACGCGGGAATGCTGCTCGCCTGCAAAAAATACAATGTTGATATTGTTGGTGGCGATACCACGTCGAGTTTAAGCGGACTGGTGATTAGCATTACCGCTATTGGCACAGCAAAAAAAGAAGACCTCGTTTACCGCGATGGCGCCAAAGAAAGTAATTTACTTTGCGTAAGCGGCGATTTGGGCGGCGCATACATGGGCTTGCAAATTCTTGAACGAGAAAAATCTGTTTTTAAAGGCAATCCCAAGCTTCAGCCTGACCTGGACGGAAAAGATTATATCCTGGAGCGTCAGTTAAAACCCGAAGCGAGGAAAGATATAATTGAACTACTGAAAAACCTTGAAATAAAACCTACATCGATGATTGATATCAGCGACGGCTTATCGTCCGAGATCCTTCACCTTTGCACACAATCTAACGTGGGAGTAGAATTATACGAAGAAAAAATTCCGATCGATCCTTTAACATATGATACTGCGCGTGAATTTAACTTAGATCCAACCATGTGTACACTAAGCGGCGGCGAAGATTACGAACTGCTGTTTACAATAGATATTGGTGATTACAATAAAATAAAAAATCTGCCTGACTTTAGTGTAATTGGTCACATTACCAATATCGCTAAGGGCCAGTTAATGGTTGCAAAATCTGGAAGTGTGCATGAATTAAAGGCTCAGGGCTGGAATCCGTTATTGAAGAAGTAAAGGCCTAGAGAAAGCCCACGATCGTCTTTGGGAAGCAATCTGGTTATCGATGAAAGATTGCTCTGATTGTTTGCAATGACGGTACCTTTATTTTACTCTTTGCTTTTCTCTATTTCAAAACCAAAGTCCATAATAAGAGGCAAAGGATCTGCACGCATACCCTGTTCAAAAATGAACTGGTATTTTCCGGCCAATGGAAACCTGACATTTTTTTTCACGGGGATTTTAAAATCAAAAATATCGCCTGCACCACTTCCCTGCCACTCGCCTTTTTGATTGGCCAGAATTATTTCCATTGTATCCGAAAGCGTTTTCCCGTCGGGATACTTAGTGGTTACAAACAGGAAAAGATTATTGTAGGGATACGAATCGGCATGACGCACCATTAAAATAATATTATTCAGTGTTTGCGTATCCTTTATCTCAACGTCAAACACTGCCTTATCTTTCACATACCATTGGTTTTCCTTAAACGTCTGATACTTGCTGTAAACAACATTCTTATTGCAAGACGATAAAAAAATACCTGCTAATGCTGCAACTAATCCAATAACTAAAACTTTATTTCTGATCATTGTTGTCATCAGGTTTAGGGTTATTATTTGGCTTGTCGGTATTGTTATTTGGTTTATTGTTTGGATTATTATTCCTTGGTTTATTCTGGAAATTTTTTCCTCTGTTTTGGTTTGGATTCGGGCCTTTGTTAGGATTTGTATTGGGTCCTTTATTAGGGTTAGGTCCTTTATTCTGGTTAGGGTTTGGGCCTTTATTTGTTTGAACAGGTTTACTTTGACCCCCATCAACCGTTTTGTTCAAAGCATTGGACTGTGGCCCTTTATTTTTGTTTGCGTGTTGTGTTTTGTTATTACGACTCTGCGGTTTGTTTCTGGATTTGCTGCGATCGAAACGGGTTAAACTATCCTGTCCAACAACGTTCTCGAAACCTGGTTCAACTATTTTAATTTTCGCCTCCATGGTAACGGCGGAAACAAGGTCTTCCGGCTGTTCGTCTTTGGCATTAAGCTCTAAAACTTCTTTTACTTTATCCACCTTCATCGGAATAAACACGCTGGTATCATGCCTGTAGCTGAACCACATCATGCGTTTAAAAATATCGGTTTTCTGAAGAAATGCTTCTCCCTTTTTAGTAACCAAGCGTTTGTTTTCCATGTCCGGAAATTCTTTCAATGCATCCAGGTAACTATCAAGCTCGTAATTTAAACAACACTTCAGCTTTCCGCATTGCCCTGCAAGTTTTAAAGGATTGAGGGATAACTGCTGGTATCTTGCCGCGCTTGTACTTACCGTTCTGAAATCGGTTAACCAGGTACTGCAGCACAATTCTCTTCCGCAGGCACCAATGCCTCCAAGCCGTGATGCTTCCTGTCGGGCACCAATCTGACGCATTTCAATACGCACTTTAAACTCATCCGCAAGCACTTTGATCAATTCCCTGAAATCCACGCGCGCTTCCGCCGTATAATAGAAAATAGCCTTGGATTTATCACCCTGGTATTCCACATCACTCAGTTTCATTTGTAAGCCAAGCTTCAAAGCAATGGTACGGGCGCGGTACATGGTGTTTACTTCAAGGGCCTGCGCTTCCTTCCATTTATCAAGATCACCTTGTTTTGCCTTGCGGTAAATCTTTCTGATTTCTTCGCTATCCGGACTTACATTTTTTTTCTTCAACTGAAGCTTAACGAGTTCACCGGTTAATGAAACGATCCCGATATCATGGCCGGGAGACGCTTCCACCGCTACAACGTCGCCAACATTAAGAGAAAGATTATTGAGATTTTTAAAAAATTCTTTTCTTGAATTCTTAAAACGAATTTCCATTACATCAAATGGTTTCTGACCATCCGGCATGTTCATGTTGCCAAGCCAGTCAAACACATTCAGCTTGTTGCAGCCGCCTGAAGTTCCACAGGAACCATTATTATTACAGCCAGCAGGCACACCATTGTTTTCGTTGCTGTTACCTCTGCCACTGCTACATCCGCTACAACTCATAAATAAATTTTAATGTTTAAAGTTACTAAATATAAGGGGCTTTAACAAGGTTAAAACAAGCATTCGGTTTAGTTCTTAACAAGGTTTTTGTATATTTGAATATTGCGCATTCTTGTCTTTAACATACTGCTGTTGTTGCTTCCGGCGCTAAAGGCCCAGGACAAGGTTTACCTTTTGAATGGCAGCAGCAAGGAATGCAAGGTGCTTGAAATTTCACCAGAAGAGGTGATAGTTAGTGCGAACGGAGAAACCGAAACTATTAGCAGTTCTGAATTGTTTTTAATACGGTTTAAAAACGGCACCGTTGAGATTGTGAATACACCTACTCTAAACGTTGTTTACAACCCCGCTTCGCACGAAAAATCAAACCAAAATAATTCCGAAAAAATATTTAAACAGGGTAACCTCTCCGTTAATACACTGGCTCTTTGCAATGCGGATATTGCTGCCTTTTATGAATATATTCCGCGTTCAAAACTTATAGGAATAGGATTAATGGGCGCTTATAATTTTAACCTCAACGCTACGGCCCAAAATCTTTTTATAGCAACACTGGTTAACGCTAAAAAAAACTACGATGTGGGCGCTACTTTTAATTTCTATCCCGGACGGTTTGAAAACAGAACCACTTTTTACACAGGGTTAATGTTTAAATACACCAGCTTTAATTTTGAAGCAACCAACGATACAACCGGAGGAGGGGGGAAAATAATCATATACACCCCCAGTAAAGGTAGTCAGTTTGCCACCCTGCTTACCCTTGGCACGCATACTTTTTTTGGAAACCACTTTTTTATTAAAACCATTGGAGGCCTGGGAGCCTTCAGAGTGAAAGGTGATTACGCTACAGAATACAACAAAATCCTTAATCAGAATCCGACCGGGAAAAAGGTTCATGCGAACTATTTACCCAAAGTTTATTTTGGTATTAATGTTGGTTTTAATTTTTAATGCGCTCACTCACTTTCATATTTCTGTGTTTTGTTTTTGCCGGTTTTGGCCAGGATAAAATTTTTCTGAAAGAAGGGCTTATTAAAGAAGGCGTCATTCTTTCGATGGGCTCTGATTTTATTTTTTATAAGGCCACAGATACATCTTCCATCACTTTCAAAATACCCCGTTCCACTATTCTGATGATAGAAAAATATAATGGGAAGGTGTTCATTTATGCTTCTGCTACAATGAAGAAAGACAGCCAGATTGTTGTTGCGCAAAAAAGGAATTCACTTGGCATGCAGCCCTTGAATGTTTTGACCGGAAGACTCACCTTATGCTTTGAACGCATGAATAAGCTTGGTACCATTGGCTTTTGTCCTGTTATGTCACTCTCTTTTAATCCTTACAGTTCATTGTTTCGCGCGCTTGACACCATCAATAATAATTTCAGGGTAAATAATAATGGTGTTAATTTTATAGGTGGCATTGACGTGAATTTTTATATTGGGAAAAGAGAGAAGGCAAAATTTTTTATTGGTCCGCGCCTCAGGTATGGAATTGACAAGTTACTTGACAATATAGAAGCGTATTCCGTTCAAACGCAATTTGGGTGGAGGTTTGGCAGGCCCCAGGGAAGGATTTCACAACATCTCTCATTTGGTCTTGGATTTGTAAGAATACTGTCGTCGCCCGCCGGGAACCGAATTAATCCTAAACAGGCTTACGGCTGGGGAAGCATTAATTACAGGATAGGCGTTAACTGGTAACGCGTCTCATACACTTTATTTCCCTGAAGGCCTCCGGTGTGTATGATAAGTAGTTTAGCGTCCTTTTTCAAACGATCCTTTTTCACGAGATCAAATACAGCATAAAAAAGTTTGACTGTATAAATGTAATCCAATGGAATGCCGAACCAATTCTCCACTTCAAATTTAAAATCAATCAGTTCCTGACTATATTTTGCATAGCCGCCAAAATGATAGTCGTTAAGAATTGTAGAGTGATTCAAGTTACCGGAACCATATTCTTTGATTGGCTCTGCATTAAATTCTTTAAGCCACTTGTTCGCTTCAGAAATAAGTGTGTTCTCTCCTTTTAATACCGATACACCAATCACTAGCTGATCACTGCCCGATGAAATCTTAAGGCCCGCATAGGTAGTGGCGGTGCCGCAGGGACAAAAAATATAATCGTATTTTTTCTGCGCTTCCGTCAGAATTTCAGTACATCCTCTTACCGCGTCGTGATTACTTCCACCCTCCGGTATCATATAAAAATTGCCAAACTCCTTTTTTAATTCTTTAAGAAAATCAGGGTCGGCTTTTTTACGGTATTGTTCGCGACTGATATAATGAAGCCGCATACCATGCTCCTTTGCAAATATCATTGTTGGAGAAAACTGCGCCTGTTGTTCGTCTCCTCCTATGATACCAATCGAAGGAATTCCATATTCGTGACAATAAGCGGCCGTTGAAAAAATATGATTGGAATGCGCTCCACCAAAAGTAAGCACCGGAAGCTTTGCCATCAGAGCGTTATCAATATTGTACTTTAATTTAAAATACTTGTTGCCTCCATACAAAGGGTGAATAAGGTCAAGACGCAGGATGTCAATATCAACGTTTAAATAATTAATATGTGTGATTATTGGAACGTAATCCAGCATTTTAACGCGAACGAATTTTAGTTGGACTTTTCTTCCCAGATGCTTACCAGATGTACAATTGTTTGAGCGGCTTTTTCCATATCCTGAACACTCACCCATTCCTGCTTGCTATGAAAGGCATGCTCACCCGCGTAAATATTCGGACAAGGCAATCCCATAAACGAAAGGCGGGAACCATCGGTACCTCCGCGAATGCTCGAAAGAACAGGTTTAACACCGGTACGGCTGATAGCCTCAATGGCATAATCCACCACGTGCCGGCAGGTGTCAAGAACATCCTTCATGTTCCTGTATTGCTCAGTAACTTTAAACTCGTAGCTGCATTTGCTGTAATTCGTCAGAACGGAAACCGTTATATTCCTCAGCTCTTCTTCAAGGGTGAGAAGTGTTGCATTGTCAAATGCCCTGATGATGAATTTAATTTCGACCTGTTCCAAACCACCATTAATACCTGTAGGGTGAATAAAGGGTTGTTTCTTTTCAGTTGTTTCAGGCGTTTTATCTTTAGGAATACGGTTAATAATTTCTGCTGCAATTTTTATGGCATGCTGCATTTTATCTTTGGCAAAACCCGGGTGGGTTGGAAACCCTTTAATGATAATGCTCACAGCATCTGCACTAAACGTTTCATTTTCGATGTGACCTAAGGTTTCGCCATCCATTGTATAGCCAAAATCAGCTCCGAGTTTTTTTATGTTCACCTTATCAGCCCCGCGGCCAATTTCCTCATCGGGAGTAAAGAGCAAACGAATCTTTCCGTGTTTTACTTCGGTGTGTGTCATAAGGTAATGAGCAGCATCCATAATTTCAGCAAGGCCTGCTTTATTATCCGCGCCGAGCAAGGTTGTGCCGTCGGCTGTTATAATATCATTGCCCAGCTGTTCAGCCAAAGCAGGATGCTCGCTGAATTTTATTACCTGTGTAGTATCTTTTGGAAGGATGAGATCCTTGCCATCATATTTTTTGTGTATAACGGGATTTACGTTAGTACCACTGCAATCAGGAGAGGTATCCATGTGCGAGCAAAAACATATTACCGGAACTTTTTTTGAAGTATTACTTTCTATTGTCGCGTAAACATACCCGTGTTCATCCAGCTCAGCATCTTTAATACCCATTGCCAGGAGTTCTTCTACTAAAACTTTTCCAAGGTTAATTTGTTTCGCGGTACTCGGACAGGTCAGGGATTCGGGATCAGATTGCGTATCAATTTTCGCATATTTTACAAAACGCTCTGTAACGGTAAAGTTATAGTTATTGAAATCCATATTTATAAATCGAGTTTAAATAGCTAAGCTTTTGCCATCATACATCTTTTACGCCACGTGCAAATGGTTTAAACGGGCAGTTTTTAATTTGTCCATCGCGTATTCAAGTGTAATCGTAAACTGTTTGGTTTGTTTTTCATCACCCGGCAAACTATACATAATGTCTGTCATGATTGCTTCACAGATACCGCGAAGACCACGTGCTCCAAGTTTAAACTCATACGCCTTCTCAACAATCAGATCCAGAACAGCATCTTCGAAATCAAGGCGGGTTCCTTCCATTTTAAACAATTGTTTGTATTGTTTGATGATAGCGTTTTTTGGCTCGGTTAAAATTCTGCGTAAAGCTTCTTTATCAAGAGGCTTCAAATAAGTAAGAACGGGAAGACGACCAATGAGTTCAGGAATCAAGCCAAAGGATTTAAGATCCTGTGGTGAAACATACTGTAATAAATTTCCCTTATCGATCTTCTCATCATTTACACTCGCTGAATAACCCACAGCCTGCGTGTTCATACGGCTAGCAATTTTTTTCTCGATACCATCAAAAGCACCTCCGCAAATAAATAAAATGTTTTTGGTATTCACCTGTATCATTTTTGCATCAGGATGTTTACGTCCACCCTGCGGCGGTACGCTTGCTACTGAGTCTTCCAGAAGTTTAAGGAGCGCCTGCTGTGTACCTTCCTTAATATCGCGTGTCAGAGAAGGATTATCGCCCTTGCGGGAGATTTTATCGATCTCATCAATAAATACAATTCCTCTTTCAGCAGCGGCAACGTCGTAATCGGCGGCCTGAAGCAAACGGGTAATAATACTTTCCACATCTTCTCCAACATAACCTGCTTCGGTAAATACCGTGGCATCGGCAATACAAAACGGAACATTGAGCAAACGCGCAATGGTTCTTGCCATTAACGTTTTTCCTGTTCCTGTTTCTCCTACCAGAATTAAATTGCTTTTATCAAGTTCAATATCATCTTTACTGTCTTTGGCTACATGCGAAATGCGCTTGAAGTGGTTATACACCGCAACGCTTAATATTTTTTTCGCATCGTCCTGACCAATAACATATTCGTCCAGTTTTGCCTTAATGGCCTGCGGTTTCAGCAGATTAAGCGAATGCTGGATTTGCTGTTTCTGATCGCCCGAGCTTTCCTCTTTGATAAGGTTATAGGCCTGGGTAATGCAATTATCGCAAACGTGTCCGTTAATACCGGCAATCAGAATTTTTGCTTCTTTCTTGTCGCGGTTGCATAACGAACATTTGAGTACTGTGTCTTTTGCCATTTTTTATTCTTTCAAAATTTAAACCGTTTCTTTTTCAAAATATTTTTTCATAAAAGTGAAGTAATGATCCTTCCATCCTTTTTTATACTTCTCTCCCTGGCCATCGGGAATGTTTGTATGCGATAAGGCCATTAACGTGTAGTCTTCCTTCTGGGTAAACAATAATTCGAGAACGGAATCCTTGTCACTTTCATCAAACTCAGTTGTTCGCCATTTTTGTATTATTCTTTTATGAGGGAAAATCTCAACATTGGTTCCGGTTATGTAACCGTCATATGCAGAAAAACTTCCCCCCTCGTTTACACTTGTCACCGCTTCTGCCCCACCAGTAAAGGCGGAGTGGGTTTTGCTGTTTAACCAGCCGGTGAAAACATCTTTTGCCTTGCAATTCAACTTCACAGTAATCTTAAATTTTTCCATTTTTATTTGAGTGCTCCTATATCTGCTTTATTTTACTTTGTTTTTTGTTATTAATTATTTCAATTGTTTTTTGCGCTATTTGTCCGGCCGAAAAACCACATTCTTCATACAGCTCAGCTTGTTCGCCATGTTCAATCCATTTATCAGGTATACCCAGTCTTATGAGCTGTGCATGGTAATTGTTATCCGCCATAAATTCAAGTACCGCAGATCCCATACCTCCCATAATACAGCCATCCTCAACAGTTATTACCTTATCGTATCTTGAAAATACTTCGTGCAACAATATTTCATCAATGGGTTTCGCAAAACGCATATCGTAATGCGCAGGATCTATTCCCTGTTCTTTCAATTGCGCAATAGCAGCAGTTACAAAATTACCAGGGTGACCAATGGAAAGTATCGCCACCTGCTTACCATCTTTAATTTTTCTTCCTTTTCCGATTTCAATTTTCTGAAAAGGCGTTTTCCAGTTTACCATCACACCATTACCTCTTGGATAACGAATGCTGAAGGGACCTTTTGTTTCCTCTAATTGGGCAGTGAACATCAGGTTGCGCAATTCCTCTTCATTCATTGGCGCACTAACAACCATGTTTGGTATGCAACGGAAGTACGCGAGATCAAATGCGCCGTGATGCGTGGGTCCATCTGCACCGGCAAGTCCGCCTCTATCCAGACAAAAAACAACTTTCAGGTTTTGAAGCGCAACATCATGCACCACCTGATCGTAAGCTCTTTGCATGAACGAAGAATAAATATTACAAAAAGGAATTAATCCCTGCGTAGCTAATCCTGCACTGAATGTAACGGCATGCTGTTCGGCAATACCAACATCAAACGCGCGATCGGGCATTGCTTTCATCATAATGTTTAATGAACATCCTGAAGGCATGGCAGGAGTGATTCCCATTATCGCTTTATTTTTTTCAGCAAGTTCCACCATGGTATGTCCAAACACATCCTGATATTTTGGAGGCTGCGGACTTTTAGGAACTACTTTAATGATCTCCCCGGTATCCTTGTTGAACAAGCCCGGAGAATGCCATACCGTTTCGTTTCCTTCTTCACTGAATTTATATCCTTTACCTTTTTTTGTAAGAACGTGTAATAATTTTGGCCCCGGTATATCTTTTAAATCGGCAAGCACTTTCGTAAGCCTTACTACGTCATGCCCGTCAACCGGACCGAAATACCTGAATTTTAAAGATTCAAATAAATTGGATTGTTTGAGTAAACTTGTTTTGATGGAGTTTTCGACCTTACTGGCTATTTCCTGTGCGTTAGGGCCAAACTTGCTTATTTTACCAAGCAGTTCCCAGATCTTGTCTTTTGCTTTGTTGTAAGTATGCGAGGTTGTGATATCCGTTAAGTATTCTTTAAGGGCGCCAACATTCGGATCAATACTCATGCAATTATCATTGAGAATAACCAGAAGATTAGCGTTCTCAACACCCGCGTGATTAAGGCCTTCGAAGGCGAGTCCCGCTGTCATAGCACCATCACCAATTACGGCAATATGCTGCTTGTCTTTTTTTCCGTTGTATTTGCTGGCAACCGCCATTCCCAGTGCTCCGCTGATGGAGGTAGATGAGTGACCAACGCCAAATGTATCGTATTCGCTTTCGCTGCGTTTTGGAAAGCCGCTAAGACCCTTGTAAACACGGTTGGTGTGAAAGTTATCGCGACGGCCCGTTAAAATTTTATGACCATAAGCCTGGTGACCAACGTCCCAAACCAACTGATCGTAAGGCGTATTAAAAATGTAATGAAGAGCAACTGTAAGTTCAACCACCCCGAGCGAAGCGCCAAAGTGCCCGCCCTTTACTGAAACAAGATCAATAATGTATTGGCGTAATTC
>JACDDR010000106.1 GCA_013816895.1 Bacteroidota bacterium | reverse complement strand
GTTTTTAATGTGCATGCGCATGAATGAGAAGCCGAGGGCGATCAGGTAAAAACCGGTTTGAATGAGATTGTTGGTGGAAGTTGCAAGTGCATCGTTGTTGCTGAATTTCTCCACCAAAAAAGCTTTGGTGTTACGGTGAAGACTTTTGGCGATCCAGATGCTGAGCGCAATGGTTGCGGGAATGTAAAGGGCGTAGGCAATGATGTTGTAATTCATGAGATTGTGTTTTTATGGGTTAATAATTTTTTATTGAGGAAGTGCTGAATGATTTTTGGGGCGAAAATAATATTGACCATGTGAAGCAAGCCCAGCGAAAGGAAAATGAAGCCCTGCGAAAAACTAATGAATTCAAAAACTTCGGTCCAGGTATGAAGAGAAGAAGTGGTTCTTAAGAAAAACAACGCAAAGGCCGAATTAACCAGGCAATAACCGGTATACAGGAAGTTGTTGGCGCTTGTGCTCATGGCCTCATCCGGACATTCGCCAAAGAGGTAAGATTTACCATTCCGGTGCAGGCTTTTTCCAACAACGAGAACCGTTATAAGGCTGCAGAAAAGATAGATGCTATATGCTGTTATAATATACATTACAGGATAATAAGTAAAACAATAAAGCGATAGAGTACCCAGGTATAGGTGAGCCACCAGGCAGCCTGTAGTTCTTTTACCCGTTTTTTGTGGTTAAAGAACATGTATAAAACAATGACAAAGAAATACCCGAGGTAATAATAAAGGCCGGGACTAAAGGGAAAGAAAAGGATTGCGGAGACAAGGACAGGACTTAGAAGAAAAGCACCGATGAGAGAAACTTTCATCATTTCGAAAAGATAGTTTAAGATCATTTCTTTTTTCGAAAACAGTAACAGCAGGGTTCCCTGGAACAATAGCTGTCCGAAACAAATACAGTATTCGCGAAATAAGTTGGAAGAAGGGATAAGTCCTTTCAGGAGGTAAGAGTATAACAAAAGGATTGAGGAAGTGAACACGGCTGCAAACACGATGTAACCTGTTTTGTAAACGGCGCAGTGGGATCTGGTGGTGAAGTGAATGATTTCCATATTCTTTATCTTTCTTTCTAAACTTTCAATAATAATTGAAACATTTAAACAAATTTTTTTACTTAAACAGTTTGAATAAAGCGCCTACGAGTGCGTTTTCGTCAAGCTTAATGGCACGGTCAAGGGCAAAATCAGCTTTCTCTACCACGCTTTCAATATTGGTAACCGCGTCCACCAGGGCTTTGTGTTTTTTATCACCTTTGTTGCCTTCCATCTTTTTAAGATCTTCCAGGATTCCCAATACAGGCTCAATTTCGCGCTTACGACGCTCTTTGATTATCTGCTTGGCAACTTTCCAGATGTCCTTCTCGGCCCTGAAAAATTCCCGCCGTTCGCCGGCTTTCAGTTCTTTAAACACCAGGCCCCAATCCATAAGGTCACGAATGGTCATGTTACAATTTCCGCGGGAGATCTTCAGTTCTTCCATTACTTCCTCGGTGCTTAAAGGATCGGGACTGATTAAGAGCAGCGCGTGGACCTGTGCCATTGTTCGGCTGATCCCCCAACTGCTGCCCAGGGTGCCCCAGGTATGAATGAATTTATCTTTTGCTTCGTTGTATTTCACGATACAAATATAGAGTGTGTTTCTGAACTTTCAAAATAAATTGAAAGATATTGTGAACAGGTTATCAACTTCTAAAGTAATTCATTATAAAATCAAAAATTTTAAAATTCTAAAATTGTGATTAACTTCGCCGTAAAACTATCCTACGTTGTAAGTAGGCAAAAAATTATGATAAAAATCACCTTACCCGATGGCTCCGTTCGCGAATATGAAAAAGGAACTACATCACATCAAGTTGCGCTAAGTATCAGCGAAGGCCTTGCCCGCAATGTGCTGGCGGCAAAAGTAAATGGCGAAATATGGGATTCTTCCCGGCCAATCAATAACGACGCTTCCTTAAGCCTCTTAACCTGGAATGATCAAACAGGAAAAGAAACACTTTGGCACTCCTCGGCCCATTTAATGGCAGAAGCGCTCGAAGCCCTTTATCCCGGCAGCAAATTCGCCATAGGGCCCGCAGTTGAAAATGGGTTTTATTACGATATCGATTTCGGAGATAAATCTTTTTCGATCGACGAGGTTGAAAAGGTGGAAACCAAAATGCTCGAGCTCGCCCAAAAGAAAAGCGAATACGTTCGTAAAGAAGTTTCTAAAGCAGACGCTATAAAATATTTTACTGAAAAAAATGATCCTTATAAACTGGAATTGATCGATGGTCTCCAGGATGGCAGCATTACTTTTTATACACAGGGCAACTTTACTGATCTTTGCCGCGGTCCGCATATTCCAAACACAGGTTTTATAAAAGCGGTTAAATTGCTTCGTGTTGCCGGTGCATACTGGCGCGGAGATGAAAAGAACAAACAGCTTACCCGTATTTATGGCATTACTTTTCCCAAAGACAAAGAACTGAAGGAATATCTGTTTATGCTGGAAGAGGCCAAGAAACGCGATCACCGCAAGCTTGGCAAGGAACTGGAATTGTTTACCTTTTCTGAAAAAGTGGGCATGGGCTTGCCTTTATGGTTACCGAAAGGAGCCATGCTTCGTGAAAAGCTTGAGCAGTTTATGCGCAAGGCACAGACAAAGGCGGGATATCTCCCGGTTGTAACACCTCACATTGCTTTAAAAGAATTATACGTTACCAGCGGTCACTATGAAAAATATGGCGCCGATTCGTTTCAGCCCATCAATACACCGCAGGAAGGCGAGCAGTTCTTTCTAAAACCAATGAACTGTCCGCACCATTGCGAAATTTATAAATCATCACCGCGCTCTTATAAAGATTTGCCGGTGCGTTATGCGGAGTTTGGAACTGTGTACCGTTACGAACAGCATGGCGAACTACACGGATTAACACGTGTTCGCGGCTTTACCCAGGATGATGCGCATTTGTTTTGCCGTCCCGACCAGGTTAAAGAAGAGTTTTGTAAAGTAATTGATCTTGTTCTGCACGTGTTTAACGCTTTGGATTTTAAAGATTATACCGCGCAAATAAGTTTACGTGATCCTGAAAATAAAACCAAATACATGGGAACCGATGAAAATTGGGCCCTTGCTGAGGCAGCCATTATTGAAAGCGCGAAGGAAAAAGGTTTGAAAACGGTTGTAGAATTAGGCGAGGCTGCGTTTTACGGACCAAAGCTTGACTTTATGGTGAAAGACGCACTGGGTCGTAAATGGCAGTTGGGAACCATTCAGGTGGATTATAATTTGCCCGAACGCTTCCAGCTGGAATATACAGGCAGCGATAACTTAAAGCACAGGCCGGTAATGATTCACAGGGCGCCTTTCGGAAGTCTTGAACGATTCATTGCTGTTTTAATTGAACATTGTGGCGGAAATTTCCCGCTATGGTTAACCCCAGAACAGTTTTCGATTTTACCGATCAGCGAAAAATATAATGATTACGCGGCCAAGGTGCTGAATGCGCTCTCAGCCAAAGATATCAAAGGTTTTGTAGATGACAGGAATGAAAAAATCGGCAAAAAAATTCGCGACAGTGAGATCAAAAAAATTCCTTTCATGCTTATTGTGGGCGAAAAAGAGGAGGAAGAAAATAAAGTGGCTGTTCGTCAGCATGGAAAAGGTGACATTGGTGTATTAAGTGTCGATGATTTTAGTAAATTTGTAAACGAAATAATAGAAAACGATTTTAAAGATAAAACAGTTTAATGTTATCTGTTAAAGGTTAAAAGTTTGGTACGTAATTTTATTGCGCTTTTAACGGTTAACCGAAAACATATAACCAACAACGTATAACATAACAACAAAAACGGAGGTAAACATTAAGAATCCATACAAACCAAAGAAGCCTACAACAACCACTACCGGCCCGATAAAGGTAGGTGAGCAGAAAGCACCAATATTTAAACAACCAAGAGGTCTGAAGGTTGGGTTTAAACGTCCAGGCGTAAAAGAAGAATTACACAAGGTAAATGAACGGATCTCGGCCCGCACAGTACGTGTAGTGGGGGACGGTATCGAAGCCGGTGTTTATCCGTTATCGGAAGCACTTGCAATGGCAAAGGCCCAGGAGCTTGATCTTGTTGAGATAGCCCCGAACGTGGATCCGCCAGTGTGTAAAATTGTTGATTACGGAAAATTCCTTTACGAGCAAAAGAAGAAGGCTAAAGAAATGAAAGCCAAAGCTTCTAAAATTGTAATTAAAGATATTCGCTTTGGTCCGCATACCGATGAGCACGATTTTAATTTTAAGAAAAATCACGCTATTAAATTTTTACAGGAAGGTTGTAAAGTAAAAGCGTTTGTGTTTTTCAGGGGACGTGAAATTGTATTTAAGGAGCAGGGAGAAATCCTGTTACTGCGTTTTGCAAATGAGCTTGAAGAGTTCGGAAAGCCTGAACAGTTGCCGGTTCTGGAAGGAAAGCGGATGCAAATGGTAATTGGTCCGAAGAAAAAATTATAAATTACATTCAATAATAATTAAAAAAGCGAAAGAGAGATCTTTCGCTTTTTTTTGTAGTATATTTTGCATTTGCTACAGTATTCTTAGTAACCACAGCACAAACAACACAAGAACCACTACCGCCAGAATGTGGATAAGGCTACCGGAGCCGTAGCCATTAAAGAACAGGCCTATCAGGTAAATTGCAAGTAATACCACGATTACTATCCAAAACAGGCTTAAAACAGCGCCTACAGGCCCGGCCTCAGGCTCAATGATCTTCTCCGCCGCCGCTTTAATGCTCTGCTTTATTTTAGGAGCCGAAACAAGATCCTTTTTTTCCAGGTGATGTAATCCTGTTTTTTCGGACTTAACTTTTTCTGCCGGCTCACTAGTTGATTTTGTTAAAGCAGGAAATGTTTCCCTTAGAACGGTTTCATTCGCACTTTTGGCTTTAGCATTAGATTCTCTTGTTGCAGAAACAGGATCTTTGGCCTTTAGAGTTTTTTCCGCTAGGGCAGGAGCAACCGGGTGTTTTTTGTGTTCGACAAAATACCCCGTGCGGTAGTGCCTTTTGGTTATGCTGCTGCTGCAGGATGTGATAAACAAACAGCCGATGATGCACAATATTGTGAAGGGTATTATTTTTTTCATTGTAATTGATTTTAAATATTCATCTCTGAATAATATGCCATGTTAATTGCTGTTAAATAGCGGGATTTTGAGGTGGTTCGTCTACACACCCGGAAAACATCTTAACGCGACAAGATGCGATAGCCATCGGATTCAGGGATTACACAGACTAGCCGGATCTGGAACCTTAACGGAAGGAGAGACCTGCGCCAAAAAAATTAAGGTGACGTGCAGCTTACGTCTTTCCTGAGTTTCTCCCCGGGATCAACAAAAAATAGTTTGATATTAGGAATTGATCTTCTTATAAGCCTCGGTAATGCCTTTAATTACCGACGAACTCAGGCCATGATGTTCCATTTGATTGAGACCTGTAATGGTTACACCTTTTGGAGTTGTTACCTTATCAATTTCTTCTTCAGGGTGTGTTCCGTTTTGCAAAAGCAGATCTGCCGCGCCCTTCACCGTTTGAGCTGCAATAAGCCTAGCGGTAGCCGCATCAAAACCGATTTCAATACCTGCCTGCACATTTGCTCTGATATAGCGCAGTGCAAAGGCTGTACCGCATGCGCCAAGCACCGTGGCAGCATCCATTAGTTTTTCATCTATGAAAATGGTTTTACCCAAAGCGTTGAAAAATTCTTCTATTTGTTTTTCAAATTTGTTATTTGCTCCACCGGAAGCAAGACAGGTCATGCTTTGACCAATGGCCATGGCAGTGTTTGGCATGGCACGCATCACAAACGGTTTTGCTGAAAGAAGATTTTCAATTTCTTCGATGCTCACCCCGGAAACTGCGGATACAATTATCTGTTTCTCACTAATACTTTTTGAAATTTCTTTCAGCACTTCTTTTGCCTGGAAAGGCTTTACGCACAATAAAACAATACCGGCTTTTTTAACGGCAGCTTTGTTATCTGTGCTGGTGGATATCCCTTTTTTTTGAAGGTGATCCAGCTTTGATACATTTCTTCTTGTAATAATAATGTCGCCGGGCTTACAGAATTTTACTTTCGTCAAGCCCTCCGCTATTGCCTGGCCGAGGTTGCCGCCGCCTATGATCGCTATTTTATTCATCACACCAGTTGTTTGGCTTTTTCAAGTGCAGTGTCCAGTCCTTCTGTTTTGGTTCCGCCAGCCTGCGCGTAAAAAGGCTGACCACCGCCGCCGCCATTGATCTCTTTGGCGAGTTCGCGCACAATATTGCCCGCGTTAAGGTTCATTGTTTTTACCAATGAATCGTTAATGATCACCGAAATACTTGGCTTCCCTTTTATTTCCGCGCCAAGCACGCAAAAAAGATTCGGCACTTCATTCCGTAATTCATACAAGAGGTTCTTTAATTCTTCAGCGTTATCAAACTTGATCTTCTGTGCAATAAAGTTTACCGTATCGCGTTTTTCAACTGATTTAATTAAATCCTTTTTTATTTCAGCAGCCTTCTCTTTATAAAATTGTTGCACCTGTTTTTGCAGTTCCGAGTTTTCTTCCATCAGCCCCGCTACACTTTTCACCAAATCTTTCGGCCCTTTTAAAAGTGTTTTTAATTCATGTAAAGTATGCTCCTGGTTTTCGAAATACTCTTCGGCTTTTACCGATGTTACAGCTTCAATACGCCTGATACCAGCCGCTACAGCGCTTTCTGAAATGATCTTAAAGTAGCCGATCTGCCCCGTAGCTTCAACGTGACATCCGCCGCATAACTCTATCGAATAGTTTTTATCAAAAGTAACTACGCGCACTACATCACCGTATTTCTCTCCGAACAAAGCCATTGCGCCGGTTTTTTTCGCGTCTTCAATGCCCATGAGTTTAATGTCGGCATGTATATTTTCGCGAATCTTTGTGTTTACGATTTTTTCAATCCGGTGAAGTTCTTCTTCCGTTATTTTCGAGAAATGCGAAAAGTCAAAACGTAAATGCTCTTCATTCACAAGACTTCCTTTTTGTTCTACGTGCGTTCCCAGCACTTGTCGTAATGCCGCGTGGAGCAGGTGAGTGGCGGAATGATTGCTGGTAGTGGTTGAACGTTTATCGCGATTTACTTTTGCGGTAAATGTAGCGTTCAGTTTTTCTGGCAACTTATCGCAAAAGTGAATGATCACTCCGTTTTCTTTTTTTGTATCGGTAATAAATACTTTTTCGTTAATGTTCTCCAGTGAACCTGTATCGCCCACCTGGCCGCCGCTCTCAGCATAAAACGGTGTTTTGTTTAACACAAGGTGAAATTGTTCTTTGTTTTTTATTTTTACTTTCCTGAAACGGATAATAGATGCTTCACATTCTGTATCATGGTAACCAACAAATTCTGTTTCTTTTTCCTGGCTTTCGGTGAGGTTTTTATTTTCTTCCACGTACATCCAGTCGTCAGTATCCATCGACGTTGCGGCGCGTGATCGATTTTTCTGTTCTTCCAGGTATTTTTTAAATCCTTCTTCATCAATGCTCAGGTCGTAAGCTCTCGCGATCAACGACGTAAGATCCACCGGAAAACCGAAGGTGTCATATAATTCAAATACTACTTTTCCGTCAATTACTTTTTTCTTTGCTGAATTTGTATCAATGCATACCTGATCAATGCGCTTTAAGCCTACTTCAAGTGTTTTGTAAAAAGAAAGTTCTTCTTCCCTGATCACTTTTTCTACCAGCATTTTCTGGGTGTTAAGTTCCGGGAAAGCCCCGCCCATCTGGTGAGCCAGCACCGGCACAATGCGGTACATAAAAGGTTCTTTTAAGTTCAATGTCTGATAACCGTAGCGGATGGCACGTCGTAAGATCCTTCGGATCACGTAACCTGCACCGGTATTACCCGGAAGCTGACCATCGGTAATACTGAAAGAAATAGTGCGGATGTGATCGGCAATTACCCGCATGGCAATGTTTATCTCGCGCTGCTTCTTATGCTGTTCCTCATTTTTAGTATCGTAACGTAAACCGCTCAGCTCTTCAATTTTATGAATAAGCGGCATAAACACATCGGTATCGTAATTACTTTGCTTACCCTGCAACACCCTTACCAGGCGCTCAAAGCCCATGCCTGTATCCACGTGCTGCTTCGGAAGTTTTACCAAAGACCCATCGGCCTTGCGTTCAAATTCCATGAACACATTGTTCCAAATTTCAATTACCTGCGGATCATCATTATTTACAAGGCTGGCACCGCTTACTTTTTTTCTGTCTTCGTCGCTTCTTCCATCGTAATGTATTTCGGTGCAGGGGCCACAAGGACCCATATCTCCCATTTCCCAGAAGTTGTCTTTTTTATTTCCGTTCAGGATCCTGTCTTCGTTTACAAACTGTTTCCAGGTATCGTAAGCTTCCTGGTCAAAGGCGAGGTTTTCTTCCTTGTTGCCTTCAAACACGGTAACATATAAACGGTCTTTATCAATTTTATAAACGTCGGTGAGTAATTCCCACGCCCAGCTGATGGCTTCTTTTTTAAAATAGTCGCCGAAGCTCCAGTTGCCAAGCATTTCAAACATGGTATGGTGATAAGTGTCAACGCCAACCTCTTCCAGGTCGTTATGCTTGCCGCTTACACGCAAACACTTTTGGGTATCTGCAATGCGAGGGTATTTGATGGGAGAGTTACCAAGGAAAATATCTTTAAAAGGTGCCATGCCACTGTTGTTGAACATCAGTGTAGGATCGCCCTTAACCACCATGGGTGCGCTGGGCACGATCTGGTGACCTTTACTTTTAAAAAAATCTAAAAACGTTTGCCGTACTTTAGTAGAATCCATAAGCTTAAAAATGAAAGGCGAAGATACAAATTTTTTGGTGCTTTAATAGAGCAGGTATGAGGATTGTGTGTAATGAAAGCACATATTAAGCGCTTGTAAAATTGTTTTTTTATAAATTACATCTGGCGCGAATTTTAAGTCATCGGCATCGGGGAAAGATTAAATTTTTATTTTCTTAGAATCATCAATGTCTTGCAAATAATTTCCAAAAAATCCTGAAGGTTGTTCATTGTATTTGGCAACAACTAATTTATTGCGACAATAAATTCTACCCGCCTGTTTTTTTTGCGACCCTCTTCAGTTTCGTTTGATGCAATTGGTTTACTGCTTCCAAAGCCCTTATAAAAAAGCCTTGAAGCTTTTACTCCTTTTGCTTTTAGATATTCTACAACGGCAAGAGCTCTTTTTTCGGCGAGTTCTTTGTTTTTCCGTTCATCGCCCTGGTTGTCTGTATGGCCTCTGATTTCGATAACCATTTCACTTTTCATTAATTTATTCGTGAGCTTGTCAAGCTCAGTAAAAGATTCCTTTAGGAGAATAGCCTTATTGCTTTCAAAGAAAATATTATTCAATACAATTGGCACTCGTTTTGGCCAATAATTATAAAAGTAAATTGTAAACCCCAACGGTTTTTTTACTTGCTTCATATAAATCTCAGGATAATCGACCATCAGGTAATAGGTTTCTCCTTTCTTCACTCTTATTGCTGAAGCATATGCCGGGCCTGGCCCTTGCCCGATAGTTGTTAACGAAGTATAACGCGATAAGCCGGTTGTGCCGCTTTTAGAAAGGCAATAAGAAAGGCAGGTGCGATCACGGAGTTTTTGGCCAGGGCTTGCATATTCATTACAGCTTGTGCCTTCGCATTTAAAAAAAGTAAAATCATAATCATCAATGCTGTCAATTGGAACAATATCAAAAGTAAGCAGAGTATCATAATTTATTTTTAGTTTAAACCAGGCCGAGTTTGTTTCCATTCCCGCTTCCTTTTTTGAGCCAAATCCAAGAGAAACATTTATTGGCCCCACTATTGAATCTTGTATTTCAATGGCATTTTTAGAATCCGCGTAAGGTTGTTTTACCAATTTAAGCTCAATATGATCTATCACTTTCTCGCCGTCTTTTGTTTTTAGATTTCGGAAGTGAATTTTAAGCGTTTCAAAAGTCTTTTTATTATTGTCGACATAGGCTGAGCCTAATACTCCGGCATAAATTGAATTTATTTTTTGTTCCACAAGTTTGGCTGTGTAACGTTCGGCAAAAGCAAACCTGTTTTCTTCAAAATATTTATAGGCTTTAGATGAAAAGGGGGCATACTGATAAATAATATTCCAGTTTCCGGGCGAAATCAGACTACTGTCGTTTTGCGTAAGGAAATATTTTTCAACTTCAGGTTTAACGGGTAGGCAAGCATTTTCAAGGAGGACAAAATATTTATACGCAGTTAGGGCATCTGTTTGGCCATTTTTAAAGAGCTTTTCAAAAGCGCTCAGACTTTGCTCAGATGAAAGGGCAGTCTTTCCATTTTCCACAAAGACTTTTGTGCTGGCTACGCCGCAGGTTTTGTGAATAACGGTTCCGTCGGGATTTAAATAAAGCATATAGGGATAAGCCATTACATTGTACTTTTTCGCTATTTCAAAACCTTCGCCTTTTTCCATGTCCATTTCAAAACAAATAAAATTGGTATTGTAAAAATTAGCGACGGTATCGTTTGTAAATACGTTTTTTTTCATCCATTTGCAGGGGCCGCACCAGGAAGTAAAACAGTCGAGGTAAATTATTTTGTTTTGGCGTTTTGCTTTTTCAAGAACCTGCTTCCACTTGATCTTTTCAAATTTTATTTCACTTTTTTGAGCCGTTAATGGAATTGAACAGCCAAGGAAATCTATGAAGAGTAAAAAGGTAAAAATAGATTTCATTTAAGTTTTATTAAAAATAATTTTATGAAAGGCCAAATCAGCTCGGTTCCCAAAGCTCTATCTTGTTTCCTTCTGCGTCCATAATGTGCACAAACTTGCCGTAATCAAAGGTTGCAATTTCATCAACAATGGTGACGCCGTTTTCGCTTAACTTCTTTACAAGTCCTTCAATATTTTGAACCCTGTAATTGATCATAAATTCCTTTTTGGATGGTGCAAAATAGTCGCTGCCTTTTTTAAAGGGACTCCATTGAAGCTGATTTATTTCTTCAGGGTTGTTTAGATTCCTGGATTCAAACGTTGAGCCATAATCGTTAACGTCAAGTCCTAAATTCTTAGCATACCATTCCCTGGTTTCTTTTGGATTCTCTGTAAAAAAGAAAATCCCGCCAATGCCTGTTACTTTAGGGGTTGTGTCCTTATTTGAAACTGGGTTATTGGTTTGGTTGTTTTGGTTTTCCATGGTTTATGTTTTTTGTTGAAAAGCGTTGGGCTGTATCCCGAAGATAAATGTTTTGTAGTGAGACGACAAAAATTAATACATAGCAAAGCCAATTTTGAAGCCGAACCTATTGTCAATGCGATATTTATTAATAAAGTCACTTGAAACCATCTGGGTTACTTTTGTCCCGTTGAATTCAGCACTCTTAAAATTTAACCTTTCATAATAAAAAGATAAAACAAAGCTTTTACCGAATTTACCTTCTTCGTTTTTTGTCGTATTTATAAAAGTATTCTCGAAAAAGGCTACTGGTTTAAATGTTATTTCGTAAATCCAATTGCCTGTTACTCCCATTCCTACTTTGTCATTGGCACCATTATTTACATATTTATTTCCATAAACTCCGTGAATTTGAAAACCCATTCCACCGTATTTAACTTGTAGTAGAACCCCTCCGTATTTTTGAGGAAATAATGACAAGGCGACACCAGCAGTGAAAACATTTTGTCCAATAATAGGCCGACCTTGCTGATTAAATGCGCTTTGTACAATATTTGCGTTTGCCGAGTCCACTTGATTGTCGTATGTTTTGATAAAACTGTTATTGAATTCAGATGTAAAATTACTTGAAGGTTTAATAGGCCAAATTCCAGGTAAAAGTTTTATGTCCGCAACAGCTGCAATAATAATTTTGGTCGAAAAGAAACGCGCAAGATTTAATCCGAAGCTTGCCATTGTCCCACGCGCGCCAATTGTCTTGCCGATTGCACTGTAAAAAAATTGATAGTTGCACATTAGAAAATGATTTTGGGAATTTTCGTCAGGGTAATGCAAGAAGTCAACGTAGTTTTTTTTGTCGTGTCTGAGGCTGTCTTGCGAAAATGAGCTTAAGGATGTAAGGCAGATAATAAGCAATAAAATTGTATTCTGTTTTTTCATGTAACTATTTAACAAGAGCATATGACTTATTTTACCATACCGATAAAACTTAATTAAATGTACAAATGTTTATTAGGGAGGAGGGCAAAAGTCTGGTAGACTTTTGAGCCAGTTGGTGCGAAGATATTAACAGGAGCGTCAGCCAGGCAACTTGTCAGCCCGAATGACCGACAAAACCCGCATTGTGCAATTGCCTGCTGTTAGTAGCAGTATTATTTACACTCACCGTTATCAATTAAGTTTTGTGCCTCTGTCATGCCTAATTGTAGCGCCTTATGTAAGTCTGCACAACCCTCGTCATAACTTTTAAGCAATGTGTATTTTAATAGACCTCTGTGATAATAAGCGTATGCCAAATTGTTGTCTAAACTAATAGCGCGATCATAATCTTTCAAAGCGTTAATCGAGTCTTTTAATTCGTAGTAAGCTCGGCCACGAAAGGCATATGCTTGAGCATTTGTTGATTCTATTTGTATTGCCTTATTATAATTAACGATCGCGTCATCGTACTTTTTAATGTCGAGATACGAACTGCCACGGCTTATGTACGCAACTGTAAAAGTACTATCATACTCTAAGACTTTTGAGAATGCAATTATTGCTCCGTCGTAGTCTTTATTTTTTTGCTTAGACGAACCAATAAGATAATTATATTTTACAAGTACAAATCGTTTTCCTATCAACACCGTAACTATAATTATAATTGCAATGCAAATAGATAGTCCCCAAACAACCGGCCGAAATTTATTTTTAGATGGCATTCGAATTACGAAGTCTTTTTTGATTTTGTTATAGCAAATATACTTTTTTAATGGTGTCCACATGTCTACCGATAATATTGCCGCTAACTCCCCCACATTTTGTTCATCAACCAGTGAAAGATTAGCACTACCCGGCATATCATAAATATAATAAATTCACTTCAACTCTCATAACAAAAAATGGAGGCTGCGATAACGGTTCGTGGTTTTTGTCACGCCTTACTTGCACTGAATTTGTCGTGAAGAGTCCTGTATAATTCATCGAAATTACATTTAAGTCCGTTTGCAGAAATGCTAATGGGAGATCCGTAACTATTATAATTCATTTGCATCGCTTTCTTTTTGATAAACCCTTTTTGTTTGCTTATGTACTCGTCTGGGTTCTTTACAACTAGCATTATGAACCTTTGATTAGCAGCGGTCTCTATAGTAATTGCTTTAACATCGCTCCATTGAATCAATCCGACCGAAACACCACCTGAATTGTCTGTAACGCCTCTGTCATTGATAATAAGACCAGGTGTTTTGTCCGGAAGTTTTTTTGCAAGGAATACTACACAAAGGCCAAAGAAAAGTATTGCCGCAATTCCAGTGGTCAAAATAAGTATCGGATTGCCAATAATAGGATTGCTGATGGTCGGAGGATTGATTACGAACCAGAGTCCAGCAGTTACAAAACCAAGTGAGCCAATTAGCATCAAGGCTAATTTATTTTTACTTCGGGGTATTTCAATTTGTTCTGTCATATCAATGTCCTTTTTTATTCGTTAACTCCTTAAAATCTTTTCCATCTTTTTGCCTTTAGCCAACTCATCCACCAGCTTGTCCAAATACCTTACTTGTTTTGTTAGTGTATTTTCAATTTCTTCTATGCGGTATCCACATATTACTCCAGTTATTAATTCTGCTTTCGGGTTCAATTTCGCTTTCTTAAAAAAAGTTTCAAATGTCGCGTTCTCTTCAATGAGTTTCTGAAGCTTTTTGTCATCAAAACCAGTTAGCCAGGTTATTACTTGCTGCAATTCTTCCTTGGTGCGGCCTTTAGTCTCCACTTTTCTGATGTAGTGAGGATAAACAGATGCAAACG
>JACDDR010000105.1:2456-14058 GCA_013816895.1 Bacteroidota bacterium | reverse complement strand
GGCAAAACTTCAGGCATATCTGGTAGATGAACAAGGCTTGGTAATTGATTCGCTTTTAACACCCGGTGCAAATGTAATTGACAGAGGTTTAATTGACGCGCAAAACGTAGTTTATCAATCGGTACGTTCGCAAATCCATATTCCCTTAACGAAGGAAAAAATTGAACATCTTAAAAAAAGCACCAAGGTTAAACTGGTTTCTTATTTTATAATGCCACCTAATCCGCCTGAAATAAAGATCTTTGAAAATTATTCATTGGATGTAAATATTTTAGCCGAAGTTAATTACAGAGTAGAACGAAAATAATGTGAAAACATATATCACCTTTACATTTATCATCTGCGTTTATTTTATAAAAGCGCAATACAATTCGGAGTTCAGCAATTACGGCAACATGGGCCGCAGTGTATCCGTTAATCTTGATTTTGACGCCGGAAGCAATGGCATGAACGGTAACCTGATAAACAAATTGTTGTGGGGCGGTTATATTGATAATGATCTTAAAAAAGAATCTTCGAAATATCTTCGTGCTAAAAATAATTTCGGAATAAATGTAAATTACGATGTCAGCGCTTTTATTAAAGGCAATAAAAAATTTGATTTTTTAATTGGTTTTAAAAATCAGGAGATCTTAAACGCTTCCTACACTTCCGATTTTTTTAACCTGATGTTTTACGGAAACCAATCTTACAAGGGCTTAACGGCTAACCTTGCGGGAAGCAATGTAAACGCGCTAAGGTTTCAGGAAGTTAAGTTTGGTGCTATACTTCATCATTTTGATTCGGTTGCAAAAATAGGAATGTCAGTTTCGTTTATAAAAGGCGAGCAGTTATTCTTTTTTAAAGCGAATAAAAATTCGAGCCTGTTTACCTCTGGCGATGGCAGCGAAATTGTTTTTAACTCCGACTTTAACATGGCTATCAGTGATACAAACAGTAAAAAACTAACAAGCTTTAACGGAATAGGTGCCAGCGCCGATATTTATTTTGAAACACCTTATAAAAGCAAAGCCGGTAAAAAAAGTGTGTTAATTGTTAATGCCAATAACATAGGCTTCATCCATTGGCGCAATAACAGTGTGCAATACAGCAGCGACTCTACACTTACCTTTAAAGGCTATCAGATAAACAATGTGCTCGACCTTAAAGATTCAACCTTAAACAGGATAAACAGCGATAGTTTATTGCGCAGCTTAACCAATGCCCGCCACGAACCCTTTAACGTAAACATTCCCACCAACCTTTTAATAATAAACAAGATCTATTTTGGCACGCAAAACTTTTGCTTAACAACGGGCTTCAGGCATATATTTCATGCCAATTATGTACCATACGTTTTTGTGGAACCTACTTATAAAGTAAAGAACGTAACGTTTGGCATACACACAGGCTATGGAGGTTACGTAAGGTTAAACGTGGGCGCTTCGGTTTCATGGAGTAGTAAAGCCTGGTTTTTACGCTTAGGAAGCAACAGTTTGCAGGGTTATGTGTTACCAAAATATTCAAGCGGACAAGGATTATTTTTTAGTGTTGCCAAGAAGATACGGTAGGTAATAAATTTATAAATTGAAATATTAATGAAAAAAATACTGCTATTTATTAGTTTGTTTATGGCGCTGTTTGCAAACGCTCAACCGCCAGAAAAATTTTATACAAAGTTTGGAGGAGCGGGTATTGATATTGGATACGGGGTGAAGCAAACTTTAGATAGAAATTATATTGTTGTTGGAAGCACCAGTAGTTACGGAGCCGGCAATACCGATGTGTATTTGGTAAAAGTAGATAGCATGGGTTGGCCACGCTGGGAAAAAACATTTGGGGGTTTTGGAAATGATGTTGGGCGTTCGGTAATTCAATTGGCAGATTCTAGTTTTGTTATAGCGGGATTTACTAATTCGTTTGGTGCAGGAGGGTATGATGCTTATTTAATTCATGCAGATAAAGCTGGCTCATTAATTTGGCAAAAAACATTTGGTGGTTTAGATTGGGATTTTGGTTATGATCTTGTGCAGGCAACAGACGGCAACATTGTTATTTGTGGCACAACCAGCAGCTTTGGAAGTGGCAACATGGATGGGTTTATGTGCAAGTTTGATCTTTCAGGAACACTAATTTGGCAAAAGTTTTTTGGTGGAGCAGAGGATGATGAATTAAAATCCATTATTAAAACCAATGATGGCAAACTGGCTACAGTTGGATATACAAAAAGTAAAGGAGATTTGAATGGGGATTGTTCTTTTTACAAAATAGATTTAAATGGAGATACATTGTTTACAAAATCTTTCGGCGGACCGGGTGTAGATTATCTTACAGATCTTATTCAAAAGCCATATAATGATTATATAGTAGTAGGGGCTAAAACTTTTTCAACAAACGCATATACAAACTCTGTTTATTTTAATTATAGCCAGAGTGGAACTTTTAATTGGGATAATAATTATAATTATAGTAACACAAACGAAAATTTAATTGCGCTTACAAACTCTCAAACGGGGGACAAAACATGTTATCTTAGAAATATTCCTGTTACTTCGTTTAAAATGCAAGGAAGTGTTTTTATATCTAAAAATTCAAATATTTCTCCATATTTAAGTAATGCATTTGGTGGAGTTGAAGATGAAATGATGTTTGGATTGGATAAAACTTTGGATGGTGGCTACGTAAGTATTGGTACAACTAATAGTTTTAATTCAATTAATGGCGATGTTTTTTTAATTAAGCAAGACAGTTTAATTATTAATTATACCTCTGTTGTTGGTTTACAAAAGAATAAGAGCAATAATACGCATCACTTGATTTATGCTTACGATGATAATTTATTTATCAGTATGCCTGTTAAAAATTCTAACCTAATTGAACTTTATGACTTGAATGGAGCACTCTTACTGAAAAGTAAAACAACAACGGATAAAACGGAAATCAACCTTGCACTTTTTCCAAAAGGAGTTTATGTACTAAGGATTTATACCGATGATGGCGATATTTTTACTAAAAAGATCGTTTCTTATAAAAGTAATTAGGTGATAAATTCGGGAGATTAATTAATCTTAAACCAAAATGATCCCCCATGGCGCTCTGCATTTTTCGTGTTTGTGCTTTGCCACAAAGATTCAAGACTATTAGCTAATTCTTTATCTTCACTTACAAATATACCCGGAAACATAACCTCATATTTTTTTGGGTTAGCCAACAAAAATGCGGCTAATACGTATTGTTCGGAGTAAAAACGATCACACATATTTTGTGGGTAGTCGTAAGGGATGTAAATATCGTGTATGTGAACTATAACTCCTGGCTTTAATTGCGGCAGTAACTCTAAAAAACATACGGTAGCATCAGAATTAGGAAGGCAACGATGAGAGTTATCAATAAATAAAATATCGTTCTTTTCTAAATAATTAATTATTTCCGAATAATCGCTCATCTTTTCAAGCGGCATACGTATTACTTTATCGGCCAATTTATCAATACTTGCCCTAGGATAAGGATCTATTGAAGTAATCTCAGTTGCAAGTTTATTTTCATTAATGCTTTTGCGGGCTACTTTGGTTGAATTGCCAGAACCTATTTCTATATACTTCTTTGGTTTGTATTCGGCTAAAAATGTATATAATGATACAACATCAAGACCCGGAAAAAAGCCATTATTCCAATAAGGTTCAGTTTCATCAACGTCTTTTTGTTCAGGTTTAATTTGGTCGAAAATTTTTTTATACTTTAAAATAGAGGTAATGAATTGTGCATAATTACTACGTTGAGCGTTTACAATGTCGTATAATTGCTTGTGTGGCTTTAGGCCATAGCCGTATCTTGGCTTCAGGTCAACTTTATATTCCAGTATTAATTTTTGGTATTTCGGTAAGAAAAGTTTTAACGTGTTTTTAATATTCATGAAGCTAATTTAAAGCTATTTTTCTAAATAAAATAAGTCTCAATAAATAAAGATTAATTAGCGTTCTTCAGCAGTTTTAATTGGCTGTAAATTTTATTAGCCACTAACCTGCGGCCGTATTCATTATAATGTTCAGTTGGCCATTGTTTGTCGATAAAACAACTATCAGGTAAAATATTATAGTTGTTTACAAAGGATGTTTGAGCGCTATATCTTTTTTGTAAAAACTCCGCATTTTGATCTATCAGTAAATTCAAATCTTCACCGCATAATACCTGCGCTTTTTCTATGTTTTCAGGAAGTAGGTGAAAGAGTAGTTTTATTTTTTTCTCTTTGCAGTAATTTACAATTTCATCAAGATCTTTGACCCTTGGATTATTGTCAGATAAAACAAAAGCATAATTTTTAATAAAATGACAAGCTACTTCAGTTTTATCTTTGTCTTTCACTCCATTTTCATCCAAAACCCCTTTGTCATAAACTACCGCATCCCAATCCCTGACACATTCGAAGTTTTTTGTTTTTAGTTTAAACTTGTCGTATTTGTAATGGTGCCGTACAATTTCGTTGCGTTTAAAATTATCCTTGTTATCGTATGCTTTAAATCCCAACATAAATTTTTTAATGATTGGCGGATAATTGCTGTATAAAACATTGGCCCTTGATAAATTGGTTTCCAAATAAGATTCTATCCAATTAATACCAAATGACCTCAAATTAAGGGAAATAATTATTGTTTTAATATGGTTATTATCACTGATTCTTTTTACAAGCGCATGGTATGTGCCGGCGTGTATGGCTCCTTTTGAAATAGGAGTTATATTCTCATTGTTATCATGAGCGGCTAACATTTGAGATATGTAACGTTTGTCAATATCCTTTTCACTCGACGTAAAATTAGAGGACTCGCCAAAATAGAGCGTTGTGTTGAGGGTAATTGAAGAGTCCAGTGCGAACATCAAATGCGCATCACATTTTTTTATATCCTCATCGTATAATCCGGTAGAGGTATAAGTAAGATTTGCAAGCCCACAGATGAAGGCAACAAGTATCAGATATAATAATCCTTTTTTCAAAACTGGAAGTAAATAAAGGGAAGGTTATCAATTCCACTGAAGGTTAGAATTCCAAAAAATAGATAACAATATAGAAGTACTTTTTTAAATTCATTTTTGTTTTCCAAAAACGATGTGTAATTACCATATTTTCGGGCGAAGAGTTCAAGCACAAAAACAAAACCAATGTTCATCAATAAAAAAACAGAAATAGGTTTGAAGAGTAAATGTGTATTGCCGGAAACTATTTTGCTTAAAATAATAGTGCTGTCAGAAAGTTTTCCATTTCTAAAAAAAACAAAAATGAAGGATACAAGGGCGAAGGTAAACAAGTACTTAAGGGCTACTGGAATTTTTATTGGATGCTTGATAAAAAATAAAGTAACGGCCAAGTAAGCTACTGCATGAAGAAGGCCCCACACAATAAAATTAAAACCCGCGCCATGCCATAAGCCACTTAATGCAAAAACTATTAAGATATTAATGTAATGCCGCAGGTGAGATTTTTTATTTCCACCCAAGGGTATGTAAACGTAATCGCGAAACCAGTTAGTTAAAGACATGTGCCATTTTCTCCAGAAGGATACAATGTTTTCTGAAAAAAACGGAAATGCAAAATTATCTATTAGTTGAATTCCAAAAAGCCTCGCGCTCCCTTGTGCAATTAAGGAATAACCAAAAAAATCTGAATAGATTTGAATGCTGAATAAAAAAACGGCAATTAAAACATTATAACTATTCTGTGAATCAATGTTTGTATAAGTATGGTTTACGTATTCACCGCAATTATCGGCAATTACCATTTTGTAAAAGAATCCGGTTAAAATAAGCGGCAGCCCTTTTACGAGAAGATGCCCGGAAAATTTCGCTGTTTTTTTGAGTTCGGCACCAAGCGTAGAAAACCGTTCAATAGGGCCAGCCACCATTTGAGGAAAAAACAATACATAGGTTGAATATATTCCAAGATGAGTCTCGGGTTTTATCTTTCTCTTATAAACATCAACAATGTAGCTTACTGATTGAAAAGTGTGAAATGAAAGCCCTATTGGTAAAATTTCTTTGGAAAGGCCAATTTCCTTATTGAATATAGGAAGTAAAACGAGGTTGGCATTTTCAATAAAAAAATTTAAATATTTAAAATAGAAGAGAAGTCCGAAATTGGAAACAATGCTAACTAACAACAATAACTTTTTTTTCCGCTCATTTTGTTGATCGTGAATTTTTTTGGCCATGAAAAAATCAACAAGAATCAAAAAAAACAAACATAAAATGTACTTAGGTATAAAATACATGTAGAAAAAACAGCTGGCCGCGAAAAGAACCATCCATCTATACTTACTATTAGTTAAGTAATAAAGGAGTAATACTCCCGGTAAAAAGCATAAATATTGTATGGAGTTGAAAAACACTTTGCAGGAATCTTATTTCGCAATTTCGGTAATTTTTCAATAGAAAGGAACTTTAAAGATGCCTTTATCACAGTCCCAATAGGCGTTTATTTAATTTTAGTTATATTTAGTCTTTGATTTTTTATGATGAAAAAACTCCTTACGTTATCGTTTCTCTTTTTTTATTTAATAACTGTTTCGCAGATTACCAACACCCGTAAGTGGCGTAAAACCGAAAAAGACTCGCTTGATAATGCCCTGTTGCTTTATGAAGAAAAAAATTATTTGCTGGCATTGCCAGTGTTTGAGCAAATTCATCTGAGCCATCCCAAAGAAGATTTTATAAAATATATTTTCGGTAAGTGCGCTCTGTATCGTCCTGATAAATACGAAGACGCGTACACAGCCCTCACAGAGGTGTATGCGAAGAATAAAAAAATTGAAAACATTGAATATGACCTGGCCCGGGCTTCACATTTAACCAATAAGTTTGATGAAGCCACTACGCATATTGATCTATACCTTGCTAACAAACGTATTACTCCGGATGACCGTAAAAACGGTGAGCTCTTGAAAAGGTACATCAATAACGCCAAACATTATATTGCAAATCCAACCAAAGCAAAGATCACCAATCTCGGAAGCCTTGTGAATACAAGTGAAGATGAATATGTGCCTACCATCACCGCCGACGAATCGGTATTAATTTACACCTACAAAGGAAGCAAAAGCAAGGGTGGCCGCATGAACGCTTTTTTGCAGCCTGATCCGAACGGTGAATACACCGAAGATATTTACATGTCGGTAAAACAAAACGATCAGTTTGTTGCTCCCGTTGCCCTCGACAGCATTAACACACTTGCGCATGATGCTGCTATTTCGTTAAGCCACGACGGACAAATACTTTTTATTTACCGCGATAATGGCGATGATCACGGAGACATCTACCAAAGCTTTTTAATTGGCGAAACATTTTCAAAACCCGTTAAGTTAAAAGGACTCGTAAACTCCTATTCCTGGGATGGACATTGTTCGCTGGCGCCGGACGGAAGAACGCTTTACTTCAGCAGCGAAAGAGGCGGGGGATATGGTGGAAGAGATATTTATAAAGCCACGTTATTGCCTGATTCTACCTGGGGCAATGTTGTAAATCTTGGCGACTCTGTAAACACGCAATACGATGATGATGCGCCTTTTATTCACCCGGATGGTATCACGCTTTACTTTAGCTCAAAAGGCAGAACAAGCATGGGTGGTTACGATATTTTTCAATCCACCATGAGCGAATTAGACTCTGCCTTTAAACGTACTGAACATCTTGGGTATCCAATAAATTCAACCGACGACGATATTTATTTTGTGCTTTCGGCCTTTGGTAACAACGGATATTACAGCAGTGGTAAAAAAGGCGGACAGGGCCTGAAGGATATTTATCTGATTGAAACCAACTTTGCCACACCTCGCGCCTTATTGCTTGTAAAAGGAAAAACAACCAGCGATAAAAATGCCGTTGAAGCAAACATCAGAGTTGAAATCACCTCGCGCAACAACAGGATCTTTAAATCGTTTAACGCAAACCCTGCGAGCGGACAATATCTTGTTACCTTACCAGCCGGAGCAGATTATAAAATCACTTATACATACAAAGACAAAGCTGTACAAACGCTTACCGTGAGCACCCGCGACATATCGGGCTACGTAGAAAAAATTAATGATGTTGCCTGGAACGCAGCTGATACCGTTAAAGCGGTGGTAACACCAACTATAGCCTCTACGCCAACCCTTGCTGCTAATACCAATACAGGCGCAGTTACTACAAAAACAACGTCTACCAGTCCTGATAATTTTGTAACAAAGAACAAAATGCAGGAAAAGGTGAAAAATTACGCGGCAAAGTATGGTGATATTTCTGCTGAGGGTCTTGAATTCAGGGTTCAGATAGCGGCATACAAATTTCCAAAAAATTACGTGTACAAACATTTAAGAAAATTGGGTAAGATTGAAAAATTGTTGCTGGATGATGGCATTACCCGTATTACCATAGGCGGTAAATTCACTACCATTGGCAAGGCCTGGAAACACAATAAACGAGTAATTACAGCAGGGCAAACCGATGCCTTCGTTACCGCTTTATACCACGGTAAGCGTGTGTACCTGGAAGATCTGGAGAAGATGGGAATTTTTGTAGTGAAGTAAAGTTTATTTACAATTCATAAATCTACAATTGTTATTACCAAGTTTAGCGTAGATCCGATAGCTATCGGATTCATGGATTAACGCTGACATATAGTGGATCTGTGCAATCCGTGTAATCTGTGACATTTTTATAAATCATTCATATTCTGAAGGCAGTGAAGGGTAATCGTGTGATTTGTGTCTTATTTTATCCTGAACGCAGTGAAGGTCCAGACGAGATGTCTGGATTGCTTGATGAGATTAGTGCAATTCGTGGCTATCAACCATTACAGATCTCTCTCCGGCGAAAAGCCGTCGAGATGACAGCGATGTCATGTCGAACGATCGAGAGACATCTGTAAAGGTTACAGCGTTACAGATCTCTCTCCAGACGAAAATGTCTGGATCGAGATGACAGTGGGAAGTGTCAGTTCGAGCGTAGTCGAGAACTCGCTTCGGCCTTGTGGTTATTTGGTGTCGCCTCGCGATGACGCTACGCGCGTCATTCCGAGCCATCGAGGTAAAACGTAGGCGAAGGAATCTCTTACCCAAAAGATTGCTTCGGCCCGGTGTTTCTTCTGTCGCCTCGCGAGGACGTTGCTATAGCGTTACTTCTTCTTAGAAACGTTTTTATCAAGGAACCTTGAAACCGCGTTATTCCAGCTTTCCAGGTAAGTCGAACGTTTTTTATTCAGGTCGTTATTTACCGTGTTGTAATCGTTGATGGATTTGTTGTAATCGTTTACGGCGGTATTAAATTCATTGACCTCTTCGTTGCTTGAGTTCTTACCCTTTTTATCCATCGCAATTTTCATCTTTTCAAACTTCTCCTTTTTAAGATAAAAATCCACCAGTTGCGGCACTTTTGTTTCCGCTTCCATCACATAAAAATCAAGAAGGTCTTGGCAGCTTGCTTTGAGGGTGGTATTATTTTTATAAGGCGTAATGGTCTTTAATTTTTCCTTTGCTTCTTTAGAAAGCTTGGCCAGCGATTCCTGGTTCTGCTTCATAGCGTTAATGTCGCCCTTGCTTTGTGCTTCTATCAGATAAAGTTCCTGTTTATAGGGTTTAAAGAAAACTAAATAAATTTTATTATAGAATTTGAATACTTCGCCTGCTTTGTCAAGCTTTTCCTCGGTTTTACTTTCGTTGCTTAACAGGGTAATGTTGTTGTTTTTTGCAAACGCTTTTTGCGCATCCGATGCCACTGCAAATGCTTCATCCAGTTTTTCATTTGCTTTTTCCTGCGCCATCATGTAAGCTTCCATGGCATCGTACGATTGCTCCGAAATTTCTTCCATATCGACGATCTTCGAATAATCGTTATTTAAAACGGCGTAGCTCATTTCAAGGTAACGTAACGTTGAATCCCTGTAACTGGCATCACCACTAAATGGACCCATATTTTTAATCCGTAATAAAGCATTTCGGTTGGCATTCAGCATTTGCTTTCTTTGGTTTTCAATCTGTCTGGCTTTTTTTCCGTGGGCCACAGCGCGCGTATAATCCCAGGTTTCTTCGGATATCTTATTAAATTCTTTTCCCATTTTGTCCATATACTGAACGGCAGTTTGGGAATGACCATGAATGAATGCGGTCATAAAAAGAATCGCAAGGATGGTTTTGAGGGGAGATTTCATAGTTTATTTGTTTTGTTGTTGAATAAAATCATTAATAATACTAAAAGTTTCGGCAATAAAAATATCTTTTTTTATGGATTCAAGAATGCGTTCATTAAATTCTTTTGCCACTTCATTTACCTGGTCCAGTTTCTTGTCAAAGGTATTGTTTACGCAGTCCACAAGCACTTTTTTGCTTTTGGAGGCATTCTCAAAGGAACTGAAAAGGATATTGGTTTGTGATTTGTGCGTTTTATAATCTGGATATTTTAAAGCTATTTTTTGGGTGCTGTTCAACAAATGAGCCACCGAATCAGAACTCTGAAAATAACGTTTGAAATCCTCCGAAGCTTTAATCCGGGCGTTTGATTTTGTTGCTATGCCGCTTACATCCGCTTTTGGCTGCGGCGAATACACTACTTTTTTTACAATACTATCCGAGGCAAGGAAAAATTTTTCCTTATTTTCTTTATAAATAGAATAGCCCGGAGAGCCCGGCAACTCTATGTCCGGTACAACTCCATTTCCCTGGTGGGTCGAACAATTAAGCCTGTAAAATTTACTGTTGGTTATTTTTATAAAATCTGTATTGCTTTCAGAAGCTGATTTACTTCTCAGTACGTTTGTATCAAGCGGAATTACATTTTGAGCAGTTCCTTTCCCGTAACTGGTTTGTCCTACCACCAAACCAATGTTATAATCTTTGATAATGTTGCTGAACAATTCCGACGCAGAAGCGCTGGTTTCATTGATCATTACCACCAGCGGTTTTTTAAACAGTGATCCACGGTTAATATCCTTTACAAGATAAGGCTTCTTGTTTTTTTCTTTGAGGATGAAGAGCGGTCCTTCGTCCACAAATATTCCTGCAAGGTTCATCGCTTCCTGCATACTGCCGCCGCCGTTGTTCCTTAAATCTATAATTAATCCTTTAATGGAATCGTTTTGTAGTTTTACAATTTCCTTAGCTACATCATTGGCACAGCCGGGCAGGTTGTGCTCGCGCATATCGGTATAAAAGCTCGGCAAAGAGATGTACCCGATTTTTTGATTTCCTTGTTTTAAGACATATCCTTTAACCGAGTTTTCGGTAGAGGCAATTTTTTGTTTAATGAGCCTTACGGTTTTTTGCTGGCCGTTTTGTTTTTTTAAAGTAATGGAGATCTTTTTTTCCGAAGTTTTATCAAGTTTGTCCTGTATGTCGTTAAAGTTAGTTACATCGGGAGTTACAATTAAAGCACCCATTTTTAGCGAAACGAGAATATCCCCTTCGTTCACCATGTTACTTTGCCAGGCAGCCCCGCCCGGTTCAATATAGCTGATGATCACGTTGCCGTCATCATCGGCATCAAAGAATAATCCAAACGATTCTACTGTTGAGGATAACTGTTTATTAAATTCCTGGTTTTGCGCTTCATTAAAATAATTCGAATGCGGATCATAACGTAAGGCAATCGCATTCAGTAAAGTGGT
>JACDDR010000105.1:0-2446 GCA_013816895.1 Bacteroidota bacterium | reverse complement strand
TGAAATTTTCAATAATGGTTTTAGAATATTCCTGTGCGTTTGCATTAAAATCCTTTTCGGGTATTTTGTCAAACTCTTCGCCGTTACACACTCTGTCGTAACTTTTGCTTTTCACATAGCGCTCAATACGTTTGGCGTGGTATTTAAGGGTAGGGGAATAAAATGGTTTAGTAACGAGAGGTAAAAAATAAGCAGTGTCGTTTTCGTTAAAGTTTAAAGTTTTTGAGGATAATACATTTAAAACCGAATCAACAGTTTTTAAAGCTCGGCGGTAAACTTCGGTTGCGTTAATGATAAAGTCGTTGTTACCGGCATTTATCTGATCAAAAAGGGCGGTCTTGTTTTTGGAGATAAGCTGGATGTCGTTTTGCTTTAAAACAATGCCTCGGTTGTCGAGTTCATCAATAAAAATATCCGCTACTTCAGCTGAAGTATTTGCATTCAGATCAATGGGTTGATAATGGTAGACACCAAAGGTTCCTGTAAGTTTAGCGGCTTTATACGCGAAGGAATTCAGCTGGGCATTTAGGGCCGCAAAACAGGAAAGAAGAACTGATATATAAGTGTACCTCAGGATATTTTTGATCGTTAAATATGCAAAATATAAATGATAAAAAAATGAACCATTATTAATATTTTCTATTGAGTACTGTAAGTATATTGAAAGGCTTATCCATTGTTTTTTATGTGATTTTTCAGCCAGGTGAGAATCTCATTATACCGGTATTCTCCTTTACTTGAGGAAAGAACAAAGCTGTATTTTTCATCCTGAGAAGCGCTAATATCCATTTGGTTCTCAAGTAATACCAGCCTCATCAAAACGTAAGAAATTCGCTTATTTCCATCTACAAATGCATGACCAATGATTAAACTTTCAAATAATGCGGCCGCTTTTTCAATTGCTCCAGGATAAAGATCAAGTGCGTCAAACGTTGCATAAGGCCGTGCTAAAGAAGCTTCCAGCGAAGCGATATCTCTAATTCCCTTACTCCCGCCAAATTTATCAATAAGAATATTGTGAATGTTTTCAACGGTTTTAAGATCGATCATTTAGCGAGCTTTTCAAGAAGTTCTTTATCTTCTGATAGGATCTGGCGAAGAGAATGTGTCAATTTTAAGTTTTCACCCGGTTGATTTTGCAAATCCTTTAATAAATCAAGAATGTCTTTAAGAACATTTTCCGGAACGTTTTCAAGCACCTTCTGGATCTCGGACTTTATTTCCGTTTTTGTCATATTCAAATATACGTATTTAGAGGCAGTTTAAGAAGGAATGCAATCATAAAATATTCAAAATTAAAATGCGCGTTCAGCTGTTAGCTTTGTATATATTATAATTTCAACGATTCCAGGCACTCCTCAATGGTATTGTATTTAAACTGGAATCCCTCATTTAACAAGCGTTCAGGAACAACATACCTGCTCTTTAAAATAAGTTCTGTTTCTGTGCGGATAAAAAAAGCGCCTATTTCTAAAAGCCACTTTGGTGAAGGAAGTCCGATTGCAATACCTGCTTTTTTTCTTAGCATCGCCATTAGTTTTTTATTACGAACTGGTTCAGGGGCTACGATGTTGTAAGGACCCGTAGCGTTTGTATTGTCAATCATCCAGCGAATGATACTGCAAAAATCGTCTACGTGAATCCAGCTTACCTGTTGCTGGCCATTACCCATGGCTCCGCCGATTCCTTTCTTCACCACTTTCATCATAACAGGCAGTACGCCTCTGCTGCTTCCAAACACAAGGGAAATGCGAAGATTGGCCTTGCGTGTTTTTGGCAGGGTAAAGTCGTTAAATACTTTTTCCCATGCTTTGCAGACTTCAACCGAAAAACCTTTTCCAATTTCTCCGGTGGTTTCGCCCATCGGTTTATCTTCGCTGTTACGGTAAATAGTGGCGGAAGCGCCGTTGATCCACAGAAGGGGTGGGGTAGAGCATTTTAAAATTGCTTCTCCTATTATTTTAGTTGAATCAAGTCGTGAGGAAAAGATCAGCTTTTTATTTTCTTCGGTGTAACGGCAATCCACACTTTTTCCGCAAAGGTTAATTACGGCTGTGGCTCCTTCCAGTTCAAGGCACCACGTACCAAAGGTTCTGGCATCCCATTTTAAATAAACGGTTTTTCCTTCTACTTTATTTTCATGTCGTGAAAGTATTACAATCTTATCGTAATCTTTTTCGAAGTGTCTGATCAGCGCCTGTCCAAGGAACCCGGTGCCGCCTGCTATAATTAATTTTTTCATAATTTTTTCATTAATTGTAAATCGTCAATTTAAAAATCGTCAATTAGTTATTGTGTTTTGGTTGTTTTTAGGTTTCTGAATCATGAGCATAATAAAGAAGTTTAAAAATAACAATAAACCGAGTACCAGCGTAAAAGCTCCAAGTTTTGAAGCCAGTTGTTCTATGGTTTCCTGGCTGCTGGCCAGTTGTTCCCAGGTTACTTT
>JACDDR010000104.1 GCA_013816895.1 Bacteroidota bacterium | reverse complement strand
AACAAAGGGTCAGGAATACATTGTAGGCGTTGGATACATGTACCCTAAGCTGCGATTTAAAAAACTGCAGATCCAGGGTAAAGTACTTGAAAGTAACCTTACTATAAAAGTGGATCTTAGTTTCCGGAACAACCTTACAGTAATTCGCCGGGTTACAGATGGCATCAGTATTCCGACAGGAGGTACAAATATCATCACGCTTCGTTCTTCGGCTGATTACGCCTTAACCCAAAACATCAACCTGCGCCTCTTCTACGATTGGATCAGAACAAAGCCTCAAACATCGGCGTCTTTCCCTACGTCCAACGCTACGGGCGGATTTAGTTTAAGGATCAACTTCCAGTAAAACGAAGTTTTTAAAGGGGGTCTTTTTGCCTTAAATATGTCAATTTTGACCGAAAACCATTTGAATATTCAAACAAACAAGTACATTTGTAACACAAAAAAAAGCTATGAATTTTCCGGCAGAATTAAAATACACAAAAGACCACGAGTGGGTTAAAATTACAGGCAACGAAGCGTTAGTGGGCATTACCGATTTCGCGCAAAAAGAATTGGGCGACATTGTTTACATAGACGTAAATACAATTGGCGAAACGGTGGAAAAAGAAGCAGTATTCGGTACTATAGAAGCCGTTAAAACCGTGAGTGATTTGTTCATGCCATTAAGCGGCGAAGTACTTGAAGTAAACAAAGACATTGATTCAGCTCCGGAAAGTGTAAATACAGATCCTTACGGCAAAGGCTGGCTGATTAAAATTAAAATGAGCGATGCTTCGCAGGCAAGCGAATTGCTGAGCGTTGAAGATTATAAAAAGCTAATAGGCGCGTAACCCAATTATATTAACTGAGAAACCCTTCCTTTAAACCGGAAGGGTTTTTTTATTTACATGAGAATGATATCTGAATTTATATTCAAAAAAAGTGTTTGGCTGGCTGTTATCTGGACAATCGTCATTTTTATTTTGTGCGCTACGCCCGGGCAATATATTCCTTCCGCATCGTGGCTCGAGTTGCTTAGTTTTGACAAGTGGGTGCACGCCTCGGTATTTTTTATTCTTGCTTCGCTTCTGATTACAGTATCCTTAAAGTATAAACAAGGAAACGCAATTGTTTGTTTCTATTTATCCCTTTGCATTTTATATGGAGGACTTCTCGAAATCATGCAGGCAAAATGTTTCAGTAACCGGAGCGCGGACTGGCAGGATTTTGCAGCCAATACATTTGGTGTTTTAGTTGCACTCGCCTGTATTAAAAAATTCAGGCAGGCTTATCTTCCTTTTTCTTCAGGAGTATCCTGAGAATAGGAAGGGCAGTGAGCACAATCAGAATAATAAAAATATAACCCATGTAGTTGGTTATCCCTGGAAAAAACTGCACCAGAAAATAGCCTACCCCGGTCAGGCTTATGATCCAGGCCACAGCGCCAATAAGATTGAACAACATAAATTTCGCGAACTCTATTTTTATGGCGCCGGCAATAATTGGCGCAAACGTTCTGATTACCGGAAGAAAACGCGCAATTACCAGTGTAAGGTTGCCGCCGTATTTGTGATAATATTTCCGGGTAATTTCAAGGTGTTTTTTCTTAAAAATCAAATTGTCTTTTTTGCTGTAAAGTTTTTCTCCCATCGACCTCCCAAACCAATATCCAGCGGTGTTGCCAAGTACCGCCGCGCCAACCATCATTGGAACCAAAACAAAGAAATCAACCCCCAGGAGTTCTGGCTTAGCTTTACATAAAATCCCTGAAAGAAGAATAAGATTATCGCCGGGTAAAAAAAAACCAACCAGTAACCCCGTTTCGGCGAATATCACAAACAACAAAAGCCAGAGGCCTCCGTAATGAATGATGCTTTCAGGATTGGTAAGTTGTTTTAAAAAGTCCCACATTTATTTTTTCTTTAATATCACCCATTCAATAAAAACAAGCTTTTCTTTGTCGTTCTTGTCCGATTTGTTAAGAGACACGATCGGATCATCCTCTATGGTATGGCTTACTCCCGCTGTTTTTGCCTGCAGTATATAATGTTTAAAGGTAGTCTTCGATTCATCCAAAAACAACTTTAAAATGTAGAGCGAGGTTTCCTTCACCGAAATTTTACTGATGATGATGCCTTCGTGCGTTTTATGTAAATATTTTTTTTGTGAGCTCACCGGTATAACTTTTATTTCTTCTTCGTACAAATGAGCAATGGCCGCTTCATTATACGACTCGCCCCGCACGGTAAGTAACCCAAACAGAAGATGCAAATCATTCCGGTCGGGAGTTGGTTTATAATAAAACGGAAATTCAAATGGAATTTTTTTGACCAGTTGTGGCACAATGGTAAAGCGACTTAACCTTACGATAAGCACAAAAAGAATAGTGAATTTATAAAATATCAATCCGAAGTAAACAGACAAAGCGGTTTCTGTATTCTTGTGTGTGGTGGTTAAATAAAGAATGATAGCCAGGAGCGGAATATAAAAAAACATCAGGTTTTTTCTGACTTTTTCCTGATCAATAACTTTTTTAGGAGTGTAAAAGGGTGAAGTATTTATAGCGTTGTTAAGAATACGGCTGAACGCACTTACAGTCAGTAGGAAGAAAATAATGTTAAGGATAATACCAATGGTGGCCACGTCAAAATCCAAAAGGAAATCGTAGATGCCGTGCGCGAGTATGCCAATTAACAGGTATTTGAATAAGTGACCGATGTGTTTGTTGTAGTATTTATATTCAATCACCCCGTAAATAAACAGCGTTGAGAAAAACATGTGAGCGGGTACCGTTAAGATGGATCGGCCAACGAGAATATGATGACCATACATAACAGCGTAAAGAATGTTTTCACCGAAAGCGAAGCCAAGGGCCGAAATACAAATGTATTTAATGTAATCCAAAGGCTCATTAATTGCCTTTTTAAAGAAAGCTAACATAAAAAGCAGAGGAAGGCACTTCACTATTTCTTCAACAAGACCGATGCCAAAAGTGTAGTAAAGAAAACTAAGGAAAGCGTTGCCGCTGTTTGAAACGCCGAGCGGATGTAATACATGATCGTCAAGAAAAAAAATAATGTAGGGAGAAAGTGTGCCAAGAATAAACGTTACAACAATGTAATACTTTTTTTCCGTCTCGAAAAGGTCTATTAGTTTAAAGTAATAGATCCACGTAAACGAAATGAAGAAACTTATAATTATAATAAATATAAATTCCACATCGTATCAGGCAGTAGTAATTTTCAGTTCCTTTTTAGCGATGCTCGCTTTAATGTCTTCCAGAGTTCCTTTAGGAATAGAATTAATAAGTTTTCGGGTGTAATCCGTTTTTGGATTATTATAAATTTCATCAGCGTCGCCAATTTCTTCAATCTTTCCTTTTTGCATCACCACCATGCGATCGCTCATGAATTTTACCACACTAAGATCGTGACTGATAAAAATATAGGTGAATTTAAATTCTTTTTTAAGATCATTCAGCAGGTTTAAAACCTGTGCCTGCACGCTCACATCAAGCGCACTCACGCTTTCATCGCAAATAATAAATTCCGGGTTAAGCGCCAGGGCGCGTGCAATGCAGATCCGCTGACGCTGGCCGCCGCTGAACTCATGAGGGTACCTGTTAAAATATTTCTCTTCCATTCCTACCTTACGCAGGAGATCATAAACCTTATCGCGTCTTTCTTTAGCGCTTGGAAGTATCTTGTGTACTTTCATTGGCTCCATAATCGCATCACCAATTGTAATGCGGGGATTAAGGGACGAATACGGATCCTGGAAAATGATCTGCATGTGCCGGCGGCGTTCACGGAAATCGCTTTCTTTCATGCGCAACAATTCTTCGCGTCTGTAAAAGATCTTACCTTCGTGTGCCGCACTCAATTTTAAAATAGAACGGCCCAAAGTGGTTTTACCGCAGCCGCTTTCGCCTACAAGACCAAGGGTTTCGCCTTCATAAACATCAAAGGTTACATCATCAACAGCTTTGGTATAGGAAAGAACCTTTCCGAAAATGGTTTTGGTTGCAGGAAACCATGTTTTTAAATTCTGGATCTCAAGAATTTTGTCACGCTTGTATAATTCTACATGCTGTTGCTTTCGTTCTTCAACGGTAATAGCAAGGCTGTTGATCGCGGAAGAAACATTTTTATTTAATTCTACTATTTCTCCGTCATCGCCCCGGCGCATAAAGTCGCTCACCACAGGCAATCTCAGCAAGCGCTTGTCTAAAGGCGGGCGACAGGCAAGCAGGCTGCGGGTATAAGGATGTTGCGGGTTAGAAAAGATTTGAAGAACAGGACCCTGTTCCACAATCTTCCCTTTGTACATAACAACCACTTTATCGGCAAGCTCGGCGATTACGCCAAGATCATGCGTGATAAATAAAATACCCATATTATGTTCCTGCTGCAGTTTTTGCATCAGGTCAAGAATAGTTTTTTGTACGGTAACGTCAAGCGCTGTTGTTGGCTCGTCGGCAATGAGAATATTCGGATTACAGCTCATGGCCATCGCAATCATCACACGCTGTTTTTGCCCCCCTGAAAGTTGATGAGGATAGCGATCCATCATCAGTTCGGGTGTTGGAAGCTGTACTTCGTTGAATAAGTGAAGGGTTCGTTCGCGCGCTTCTTTGCGGCTGGTTTTACGGTGTAACAAGATACTTTCCATTACCTGCTCGCCGCATCTGATCACGGGGTTCAGCGAGGTCATGGGCTCCTGGAAGATCATCGCGATTTCATTGCCCCGGTAATAACGCATGTCGTCCTTTTTGGTTTTAACCAGGTCAACTGTTTTGCCGTCTTTCGTATGATAAATGATCTCTCCCTGCGTTATCTTCCCCGGAGGGTTCGGAATGAGCTGCATGATGGAAAGGGAGGTAACCGATTTACCGGACCCGCTCTCGCCCACAATACCAATAGTTTCACCCTTATGAAGCGTAAACGAAATATCATTTACAGCCTTAATGTATTCATCTTCGGTTTTAAACTGGGTAACTAAATTTTTTACTTCGAGTAGAGGACGCTTTTCCATACAGTTGGGCAATAGCCAAACATTAAATTAAGCGATTTATTTCGGATTTTAAAAGCCGGATTCGATAATTTGGGCTTTTAATCCTTACTAACAGAGCTTTTTAGCGCTTTAAAACGGCGATACGAATAGATAACCGGCCAAAGAACCATAATGGCCGTAATGCCAAGAAAAAAGAACATATAAAAGCGGACACTCATTAAGAAAGTTAACATAACAATAAGGAGTCCTCCAACCATCCAGATCTTTCCTGCGAGGGTGTGCGTTTCTTTCCATACTGTTTCATTTTCAAGAGTCCAGGGTGTTCTGATGCCAATGAAATAATTGGGTTTCAGCGATTGAAAAAAGTTGCCAAGAACACTGAACAATAAGCCAACGATAACAAATACCAGGTTTTCATTAAAGTTCTGCGGCTTCAGGGAAGTGTAAATAATATAAAAGGAAAGAACAGACATGAAAATGACAAGCAAAACTTTCAGTTGAAAGAGTTTATTGCCCATGGCTTTTATTTTTCCTTTAGGATCAATGAAGGGAATAACCATAAACAGCAGATAAATAAAGAACGGGAGACCGAAAGAAAGCCAGATAAGTTCAGATTTATTTCCATAACGGTTTACATTTCCATCCAGATCGTAATGCATGGGAACCGTTGCGGGAAGCGAAGTCCAAACCATGGCTAAGTAAATGGCAGGCACTGATGCGATGAGAATGACCAGCAACTCTTTGATTAAATTTGTTTTCATTTTTTTTTGTTTTTAAGTGTTAATACCCATTGTAATAGATCGTCAATTATAGTTGTGTTTACAGAATAAATAATGTACTGGCCCTGCTTTTCGCCGGAGACAAGGTCTGCGCGCCTTAAGATTTCAAGATGATGCGAAATGCTGGGTTTTGAAATGTGAAAACAGTCGGCTATTTCGCCTGCCGTCATATCTTTTTTACGAAGCATTAACAGGATCTCCCTTCTTGTTTCATCATTCAGGGCTTTAAAGACGTCGTTCATAAAATAGTTAGATATTTAGACAAATGTCTAAATACTATTTCAATTGAGCAAATTTTTTAACAATAAATTTTAAGTTAAGCGGAAACAAACGTATTTTATATCTTCTCCTTTTGGATAATGAACGGAATAACCATAACCAGCAAATAAAAAAACGGAAGAAAGGGAAGCGTCTTCTTTGCCATCCTGGAATAATAATATCCATTTAACTCTATTTATTCTTTCTGGTTCGGCATGAAAAATTTCTAAGTAAATTATTTGAATCGTTTAACTAACGTATCAAAGTCACATTTCCTTTTTTCCTCTGAAGCTCTCCGGTTTTATTCGTGTAATGTAACACATAAAAATAAACCCCGTCGCTACATTCAATTCCGCCTGTTGTCCGGCCATCCCAGCGAACAACTCTTATTTTTGAGTTTTCAGAATTTAAAAGAGCGTCATCAATATTATATACAAGCGTTCCCCAGCGGTTATAGACCGCCACTGTTTTTAATTTGAATCCATTTGGCAATTTAATTTTCCATTCATCGTTTACATTATCATTATTCGGAGTGAAAATATCAGGTATCAAAATTTCGCAGGTTTCTACGTGAATGGTTACAGTGTCGCTCGTATTTAAGGAACATTCAGTTTTATTTAATGTATAGGTGGTAGTTATAAAAGGACTGGCGAAAGGCTGCGGACAGTTCGTGCAGCTTAATCCCATCACTGGACTCCATACATAGCTGGTAAAAGCGGTTGTATCATTAACACCGAGTTTCACAGTATCGTTTAAACAGATAGTTTTATAGTTACCTGCTTTGGCTGTTAACGTTGGAGTATAAATTTGAATGTAAACACTATCTTTTGTTGTAGCGCTACATTGCTGTTTGGTTAAATAATATTTTTTGGATGTTGTTACGGTAACTATGGGATTGGGACAATTAGTACAGCTCAATCCTGTTGGGGGTTGCCATTGATAGGTTGCGTCAAATGTACTGTCCGTTCCTAACGTTAATGTTGTGTTGGCGCAAACCGCTATTGTTTTTGTTGAATATGCTTTGGCAGGGTTAATTTCAACTACGGAAATGTCGTCAATGTAATAGTACGCCCCATTTCCCGAAACATTGGGATTGTACAAAGGTTTAACTTGCACTTTATTTGTTTGTATATCGTCCCTGAAATTACCAAAAGTGACGAAATTTTCTCCCCCTTGAGCGAAGTGAACTCCTTGAACTTTTGTCCAATTTATTGAATCGGTGATTGGTGATAGTGTGTTACTTTCAACGTGCGGCGGCCAATAATATTGCACAGTAAAACTGGAGCCCGAAAGGACGCTGGAAGAAAAATATGCCCCGATATTAGCTACAGCAAATGAGCTGTGGTCGCCTAAACTAACATAATATGTTATGCAATACTGTGAATTCGCCTTCAGCGTTTGTTTCAGTTGAGTTTCTATATATTCCCTCGCTGTAAATTCCTTTAGATAAGCTCCTATACCAATATAATTTGTTCCTGTTCTTGCATTTTGATAGCCATTCACATTCAAGGGGACTAATACAAGTGTCGAGGAAGCACAGAGTGAATACAAGTCAGGACTTCCGAATTGATAGCCATTAAACCAATAATCTACTTTCCCAATTTGACCGAGATTGTCGGGACAACTATTTAAGTTCTCGAAAGAACTATTATTAATAAGGTTGTTATTTACTTGCCCGAAAAGTAAATTATAAAACAAAAACACACAAAGCATAGCCATTTTCATGACCGTACTTTGTGCGTTAAACACAAACATATTTTTAAATACGTTCATGCTTGATTTCTATTTGTTGATTATTAATTTATCAGTTTTAAAGATTTGAATATTGGCATCTGTAAGTTTATACAAGTAGGTGCCGTTGCTCAATCTCTCGATGTTTAATACCGTTATTGCTGTTAGTTTTTCTGAAAGCACAACCTGACCGGTAACGTTATAAATGGTTATAGTTGCTCCTTCAACTTCAGTGGAGATATTCAGAATATTTGTTGCCGGGTTAGGATAAACCAATGTGTTTAAGGCCGCAAGGTCGTTGTTTATGGATGAATTAGCATTAAACTCCTTAAACCTGTTGCCGCTTCCTTGTCCCGTGCTATATTCACAAGGGTTGATATATTCTGTACTATCATATCGTGTGAGCAAAGCGCGGGCCTGATAAACTGCTGAACCATCGGTGAAAGGGGAAAACTTTAGTGTTTTCATTGTTATTTTATTAAAGTAACATTTCCTTTTTTCTTCTGAAGCTCACCCGTCTTATTCGTGTAATGTAAAACATAAAAATAAACGCCATCACTACATTCTATTCCGCTTGTTGTTCTGCCATCCCAGCGCACGACTCTGATTTTAGAATTTTCAGAATTTAAAAGTTCGTCATCTATATTATATACAAGTGTTCCCCAGCGGTTATATACCGCTACTGTTTTTAGTTTAAAGCCATTTGGTACTTTAATTTTCCATTCATCGTTTACGTTGTCGTTATTGGGAGTGAAAATATCCGGTATTATAACTTCGCAAGTTTCCACGTGAATGGTTACTGTATCGCTGGTATTAAAAGAGCATTCAGTTTTATTTAATGTATAGGTAGTGGTCGTAAAAGGGCTGGCAGCAGGTTGTGGACAGTTCGCACAGCTTAATCCCATGACTGGATTCCATACATAGCTGGTAAAAGCGGTTGTATCATTAACACCGAGTTTCACAGTATCGTTTAAACAGATAGTTTTATAGTTACCTGCTTTGGCTGTTAACGTTGGAGTATAAATTTGAATGTACACACTATCTTTGGTCGTGGCGCTACATTGCTGTTTTATTAAATAATATTTTTTGGGTGTTGTTACAGTGACTATGGGATTGGGACAATTAGTACAGCTCAATCCTGTTGCGGGTTGCCATTGATATGTTGCGTCAAATGTGCTATCTGTTCCTAACGTAAGGGTTGAATTAGCACAAGCGGTTATCGTTTTAGTACTGTAAGCTTTGGCGGGATTTATTTCTACTACGGAAATGTCGTCTATATAATACGCGGCACTGTTTGCGGTATCAATTCCATTATACAATGGCCTAACTTGCATTTTATTGGTATTAATATCAGCCCTAAAATTCCCAAGAGTAATATAGTTTTCGCCACCCTGTGCATTATAGATTCCTTGGACTTTAGCCCAAGACACTGTATCTGTAATTGGCATCAATGGATTATTTTCAATGTGTGGTTGCCAGTAATACTGATATGCAACTGGAAAAACAATTGTATTGGAAAGCGCGCTTTGCGTAAAATACGCGCCTAAATTAGAAATCGCAAAACTACTTAAGTCAGTCAAGCTCGCATAAAAAGTAATGCAATAAGAAGTGTTTTGTTTTAAGGTCTTGCTTAATTGGTTTTCAAGATATTCTCTAAGGATAAATTCCTTTCCGTATAAAACAATACCAGCATAAGACATCCCTGTTCTTGCGTTTTGTGTGCCGTAAGCATTTGTTGGAACTAAAGCATCAGTGGCCGATGAACAAGCGTGGTACAAATCGGGGCTCCCCGCATTGTTACCATTAAACCAATACGATGCACGGTTAATTTGTCCAAGGTTATCTGGACAACTACTGAGGATTTCAAATGAATAATTATTAATGAGATTATTCGTGATTTGAGCTATCGTTTTTTTGGATAGAAAAATAATACAGAACAAAACCATGTAAATGGTCTTATTCTGTATTTTAAACATAAACATATTTTTAGATACGTTCATGAGTTTATATTTATTTGTTGATTATTAACTTATCAGTTTTAAAGATTTGATTATTGGCATCTGTAAGTTTATACAAGTAGGTGCCGTTGCTCAATCTCTCGATGTTTAATACCGTTATTGCTGTTAGTTTTTCTGAAAGCACAACCTGACCGGTAACGTTATAAATGGTTATAGTCGCTCCTTCAACTTCAGTGGAAATATTCAGAACACTCGTTGTCGGGTTAGGATAAACTAATGTATTTAAAGCTGCAAGGTCATTGTTTACAGTTGTATTATCATTAAACTCCTTAAACCTGTTTCCGCTTCCTTGTCCCGTACTATATTCACAAGGATTGATATACTCTGTACTATCATATCGTGTGAGCAAAGCCCGGGCCTGATAAACTGCTGAACCATCAGTGAAAGGACATAATTGCGCTAATGTAGTAAGGTTAATTATTTCCTGAACTTTTAGTGTAAATTCCGGGCAAAGAGCCCCCTCATTTTGAACTGCCATTTTTAGTATAATCTAATTCTGTTTTGCATTGTTTATCTAAGTTAGTTTTTTAAATTTTGTAAATCAATTATCTCTCCATTTTTAGGCGTTCGTTTCTTTCTTAAAGGCTCACCTTTCATTTCAATTCTGTAAGAGTCATGAACAATTCTGTCTAGGTTTGCATCTGTTATTGTTTACTCCGCTTCGCCGCCCCCACGGCGATGGGGGGTAATTCTGGGGTATGAAAAAAAACAAAAGGATTTGTAATCCGCCCTCCGCAAAAATTTTCAACATGTAAGATTTACCTTTGACCGCAATTTAAACCAGCCGAAAACAAACGTATTTTATATCTTCCCCTTTAGCCGTGAACAGGCCTTCGTAATAGGTTTTGATGGTGATCAGTTCCTGGCGGTCAGCCGGACAATTTTTATAGAGATCGGGCGTATGCCATAGAATGGGCAAGTTATTTTGCTGGAGGGTTTCCAGCGTATATTCATAAAAGCTGGTGCTGTCCGTTTTTAAATGCACGAAGCCCCCGGGCTTTAGAAATTTTTTGTAACGGTTAAGAAAGAGCGGGTGAGTAAGGCGTTTCCTTTCCCTGGTTTTTTGTGGTTGGGGATCAGGAAAGGTTATCCAGATCTCGTCAACTTCACCTTCAGAAAAACAATGGTCAATAAAATCGATGCGGGTTCTTAAAAAGCCAACGTTGCTTAAGTTTTGATCTGTGGCATGCTTTGCGCCGGTCCAGATCCGGTTACCTTTTATATCAACACCAATAAAATTTTTCTCAGGATGTTTCTCCGCAAGTCCAATCGTGTACTCGCCTCGGCCACAGCCTAATTCAAGAACAATGGGATTATTGTTCTTAAACAGTTCTTCCCGCCATTTTCCTTTCTTGGAAAAGCCTTCAGGAATATTCTCAAAAAAAAATTTAAAGCAATTTCCGAAAGTGTCTACTTCCTCAAACTTCTCAAGTTTAGTTGGCATAGTGTATCATTGCCTCGTTGCGTTAATCAGATGTCCGTACTTTTTAGAACAGACTAAAGCAAGAGGACGAATTAATTTAATTTGTTTTCGATACTCGTATTATAAAGCGTGGCAAATTCAGTTACATTGCCATAGTTGGTCCCGTCTATAACAATGCTGTTTCCTTTTACCGTTCCTATATTTTCAAAAGGCACGCCCATATCTTTTAATGCAGCTTCAAAATTATTTTGGTTAGTTTTTGAAACGCTTAGTACCGCACGGCTTTGCGCCTCACCAAATAAACAGGCATCCTTTCGTAAGCCGACGTTGGTTTTTACTTCAAAGCCTTTCTCACCATGAAGCGCACTTTCAAAAAGTGTGATGAATAAACCTCCATCACTTACATCGTGCGCGCTGTTAACCACACCTTTCCTGATAAGCGCCGCTACAGCTTTCTGCAGAGCATGCTCTTCGTCAAGATTGAAATAAGGAGCCGGAGTGTTTTTTAATTTATGATACGAGAAAAGATATTCAGAAGAAGCGATATCGTTAACCTGCTTACCCAATAAATAAATAAGGTCGCCCTCATTTTTAAAATTAAGACTGGTTTGATATTTTTTATCTTCCAGTATGCCTATCATTCCAATTGTTGGAGTAGGGAATACCGGACCTTCATAACTCGATTGATTATAAAAGCTAACGTTTCCGCCAGTTACAGGGGTTTCTAATTTTAAACAGGCTGCGCTCATTCCTTTTATCGCGCCAACAAACTGCCAGTATACTTCAGGATTATAAGGATTGCCAAAATTTAAACAATTGGTTACCGCGCTTGGAATTCCTCCGCTGCAAACAATATTACGTGCCGCTTCGCAAACCGCAATGGAGCAGCCCACTTCAGGATCAGCATTCACGTAACGGCTATTGCAATCCACACTCATTGCTAACGCTTTTTTAGTGCCTTTCACATTCACAATAGCGGCATCACTTGGCGAGTTGGTGCTCATGTTAATAGTCCCCACCATGCTGTCGTACTGATTAAAGATCCAGCGTTTGCTGGCAATATTCGGGTGTGCAACAAGATGAAGCATCACCGGCTTAAGATCGGTAAGATCCTTCACGGAACTCATGTCGAACTTTTTAGATTCAGCATAAGAAGCAGGCTCTTTGTATTCGCGTTCATACACCGGGGCATCGCCGCCGAGTACCAGCGATACGGCAGGAACGTCGGCAACCAGTTCGCCATGATAAAAATATTTAAGACGATCGCCTTTGGTAACCACCGCGATCTGAACACAGTTAAGATCCCATTTATCAAAGATCTTTTTTACTTCTTCTTCTCTTCCTTTCTTCACCACCACCAGCATGCGCTCCTGCGATTCGCTCAACAGAATTTCAAACGGGTGCATACCTGCCTGCCTTGTCGGAACCTTATCCAGCCACACCTCCATACCATGCTCGCCTTTAGCGCTCATTTCGCTGGTGCTGCAGGTAATGCCCGCCGCGCCCATATCCTGCATGCCAATAACGGCGCCGGTTTTGATAATTTCAAGGGAAGCCTCGAGTAATAGTTTTTCCTGGAACGGATCACCAACCTGTACAGCCGGTAAGTCTTTCGCGGATTCTTCGGTAAGATCTTTGCTTGCGAAAGCAGCTCCGGCAATTCCGTCTTTACCGGTGGATGAACCCACGATGAATACAGGATTACCCTCGCCGTAAGAAGTTGCGCTAACACTTTCTCCCTTGTTCATGATGCCAACACTCATGGCATTCACCAAAGGATTAACATTGAAACTGTCATCAAAAAAAACTTCGCCTCCAACGGTTGGAATTCCAAACGCGTTGCCATAATCACCAATGCCTTTAACAACGCCTTTGATAAGCCACTTTGTTTTTTCGGAATTAATATCGCCAAAACGCAGCGAGTTAAGTTGCGCAATTGGTCTTGCACCCATTGTAAAAATATCGCGGTTAATGCCTCCAACCCCGGTTGCAGCTCCCTGGTAGGGTTCCAGCGCGCTCGGGTGATTATGACTTTCGATTTTAAAAGCACAGGCCAGGCCATCTCCAATATCCACAAGCCCCGCATTTTCCTCACCAGCCTTGGCAAGCATGTGCGGACCTTCCTTTGGAAGAGTCTTTAGCCAGGTAATAGAATTTTTATAAGAGCAATGCTCGCTCCACATAACAGAGTAAATAGATAACTCGGTAAAATTAGGAACGCGGCCCAGCGTACTTTTAATTTTTTCAAATTCTTCAGGAAGTAATCCCAGTTTTTTTGCCGTTTCTACATCAGTTAACTGATCTTTATATAATGTTGCTGCCATAATTAAAATGAAGGGCTAAATATATTGATTTTATTGGGCAATTGCAGGCGTTTTAACTAACAATTTATAACAAAACGGGCGTATTTTTCTGATTGAAAATACGGCGGCGATTGTTATATTTGATAGAATATTCTACTATGCGTTTTAAACTTCTTATCCCTTTTTTATTTCTTGTACTTTTCTTCTCCTGCCTGTGTACAAAGGCTCAGAAAATAACACAGTTTGCCAACGATACAAATAAATTCGTTAAAGACCTTGGCGCATATTTTTTCGACAATACAGTAAACAAAGAAGAAGCCGCGGTTTACATCAAAAATTTTGAAAAATTCTGGAAAGAGAACATTATTTCCGGCTACTATAAAGAAGTTTCCATTAAAACCGCAAACGCCATGCTGGCGCGGAAAATGAAGCCATACCCTTTTTTTTACAGTTATTTCAGCACACTGGTAAACAGTATTGAAAGTAAAAAGTCTTATGATGAATTTGAGAACTGGCAGGGGTGCGTGGAGAAGATCTTGAAAGGAAAGTCCAATCGGGGCATTCAGGAGTTTTTTGAAATGAGCGAGAGTATTTTCAAGAATAACATGTTCTATAAAACTCCGTCCTATAATTACTACAGCGTTGAATCCAATTATAAATTCGAATACGATTCCATACCAAAAGTGGTGTTTAATAACATCACACTTGTTGGTGTTAATCCGCGCGGCGACAGTATCGCCATTGAATCCACTTCCGGTGTTTTTTATCCAACCAATGGAAAATTTGTAGGAAAAGGAGGCAGGGTGAGTTGGGCTCGGGCGGGCTTGGGGGATGAGGTTTACGCAACTATTAAACGTTATACTATTGACTGTAAAACCGGCAACTATGGAAGCGACAGTGCCACGTTTGTAGGAAAGCAGTTTTTTGATAAGCCTCAAACGGGAAGAGTTACAGACCGCATTATTACAGAAAATCAGGATAAGACCTACCCCCGTT
>JACDDR010000103.1 GCA_013816895.1 Bacteroidota bacterium | reverse complement strand
CACGACCATTACCGTTAACACTACGCCAACCGTTAGTGTGAATTCTGCCACCATTTGTTCAGGAAGTGCGGCTACCTTAAGTGCGAATGGCGCCTCGAGTTATACCTGGAGTACGGCTTCGAATTCAAGCAGCATTTCTCCATCCCCATCAGTAACCACTTCCTATACCGTAACTGGCGGGACCGGAACCTGCATCAATTCGAAAACCGCAACCATTACAGTAAACGCAAACCCTACTGTAAGTGTTAACTCACCAACAATCTGCTCGGGCACTTCCACAACCCTGACTGCATCCGGCGCTACGACTTATACCTGGAATACAGGTGCAAATACTGCAAGCATTAGCCAAAGTCCAACCGTTACTACTTCATATACAATCACAGGAACCTCGGGTAACTGCACGGACATTAAAACCGCTACGGTTACTGTAAACACTACGCCAACCGTTAGTGTAAATTCTGCGACCATTTGTTCTGGAAACGTTGCAACCCTTACGGCAAACGGAGCCGCTTCTTTTACCTGGAGCACCGGGTCAAACGCAACAAGCATTTCACAAAGCCCTACAGTTACTTCAACGTATACGGTTAGCGGCGGCACTAATAATTGTACGGATATAAAAACCGCAACCATTACGGTTATTGCTACACCCACCATCAGCGTTAATTCCGCTACTGTTTGTTCAGGAAATACCACAACTCTTACAGCAATTGGCGCAAGCAGCTATACCTGGAACACGGGGGCCACTACAGGCTCTATAACGCCATCCCCGTCTGTAACCACTTCTTATACTGTTACCGGGGGAACCGGCGCCTGTATTACTTCAAAAACTGCGACCATAACCGTAAACGCCAATCCTACTGTAAGCGTTAATTCACCAACAATTTGTTCCGGAACATCCGCAACCCTCAGCGCGAGCGGTGCTACCACTTATACCTGGAATACAGGAGCCAACACTGCAAGCATTAGCCAAAGCCCAACCGTTACCACTTCTTATACGATTACAGGAACATCAGGTAATTGCACGGATATTAAAACCGCTACGGTTACTGTTAACACTACGCCAACCGTTAGTGCCAACAGTGCTACTACCTGCGCAGGAAATGCGGCAACTATTACGGCGAGCGGGGCCACTACTTATAGCTGGAGTACAGGAGCAATAACTGCTTCCATTTCAGTTACTCCAACTACTACCACCACCTATTCGGTTACCGGGGCAAACGGAACCTGCTCCTCCAGTGCGGTAAGCACAGTTGTTATAGGTCCAGGCGGCATAATTGCCGTAAATTCCGCCAGTATTTGTGCTGGACAAACCGCCACGTTAACGGCAGGCGCTGCATCCAGTTACACATGGAATACTGGAGCAAATACAGCCAGTGTTTCTGTTACACCAACAGCTACTACCATCTATACCGTTAATGCCACAACTGCAGGTTGTTTATTAACGAACACGGCCGCTGTAACCGTTAATACTACTCCGACGATTACAGTTAACTCAGCCACCATTTGTTCCGGGAACCCAGCCACGCTTGTTGCTGGCGGAGCCTCCTCTTACACCTGGAGCACAGGCTCCTCTTCGGGAACTATCAATCCTTCGCCATTGGTAACAACGGTTTATACTTTAACAGGAGCCAACGGAAATTGCAACAATTCTAAAACAACTACAGTTACAGTAAACACTACGCCAACCGTTAGTGTTAACTCTTCAACCTTGTGCTCTGGTAATACAGTAACCTTAACGGCGAGCGGCGCATCTACTTATTCATGGAGTACAGGCGCAACTAATGCAGCGGAAGTTGTGAGCCCCTTAGTTACTTCTGTATATACTGTTACCGGATCGAACAGCAATTGCAGCTCTGCTGCCACCGCAACAGTAGCAGTGACCAATTCTCCAACCCTTGCACTTAATTCAACCGCGTTTAATATTTGCGCGGCACAAAACGCGAGCATTGTTGCTTCGTCTTCGGTGAATTCATACTCCTGGAGCAACGGGGCTACCACGAACAGCATAGTAACAAATGTTCCCGGCGTTTACAACGTAACAGTAACCAATGCCTGCGGATCTGCAGCTCAAAGTGCTACCGTTATATTAAGCACTGCGCCTTCTTTCACCATTAATCCAACAAATACATTAGTCTGCAACGGTCAAAGTGTTATACTAAGTACAGCAGGAAGCAGCGGCACTTTTACCTGGAATACCGGCGCTACTACGCCAACAATTTCTGTTAGCGCGGCCGGCACATACACCGCTTCTCTCAGCAACAGTTGCGGAACAGCAACAAGTTCCATTGATCTTGTGGGCGGAAGCCAGCCTGTTCTTAACTTGTCTGCTTCCACTCTTACACTCTGCTCCGGAGGCACCGTTACACTTACGGCTGCGGGTACAGGGACACTTGCCTGGGGGTCCACTTCGGTGACAGCGTCCCAGTTAACAGTTACAAATACAGGTGTTTATACAGCCACACTTACCAATGATTGCGGAATAAGTACCTCAAGCATTAATGTAGTAAACGGTCCTCCGCCTTCTGTTAATATTATTCCTTCCGGCATTTTCTGTAATGGTCAAACCGTCACCTTAAGTGCATCCGGAGCTACTTCTTATACATGGAACACGGGAAGCGTTGGTCCTGACCTTTCTACATCCGCAGCAGGCGTGTATACTGCAGTAGGAACAAATAGCTGTGGTACTGGCACCAATACGTTTAATGTAGTATTCTTTGCGCAGCCTTCGGTTAGCCTCGCTGCTTCACAATATACTATTTGTCCGAACCAAACTACAACACTGAACGCCAATGGCCAGGGGGGCGGCACCTATTTCTGGTCCAACTTCCCTTCCAATACCGGCAGTTTGCAAACCGTTAGTGCCGGCGGAAATTATCTTGTTACCTATTCGAACAGTTGTGGAAGCGCAACCTCGGCTTTAGTAATAACGGAATCTACGGTAACAGCAGGCTTCGGGTTCACACCAAACGGAGGAACAGCGCCGGTATCGATCGGCTTCACCAACTCAAGTTCCAATTATACGGTAAGCCAATGGGATTTTGGTAACGGTCAGGTTTCTTCAAATACAAACGAGGGCGCAATCAGTTATCAATCGCCGGGAATATATACCATAACGCTCTTAGTTCAGAATGCGGATGGATGTGTTTCAGCAGTGTCACAAACTCTCGAAGTTCTTCCCGGTGAATTCGGACCAGTGCCGGAAGTGATCACTCCAAATGGTGATAATAATAATGACTTCTTCAAGATAAACGGAATTGAGCGCTACCCTGGCAACGAGCTGCAGATCTTCAACCGCTGGGGAAATTTAGTTTACAGCATGAAAGGATATAACAACAGCGCTGGCTGGGATGGAAAGGCGAATGTGAATGGTAAATCCGGAAGTCATAAGCTGCCTCCTGGAACTTATTATTTCCTTCTTAACCTGAACGACCAAGGCGGACAATTCTTTAAAGGGTTTGTGGAACTGATGTATTAAGTCAGGCGTTTTTAAAACACATTAACAAAGTGGTATCGTTACGATTTGCTTTGAGAGCTTACTCTTATTACCTTTGCCGCTCATGAACGAATTCAGGGAATCCTTACTGGTTATTATTTCTGTCCCCATTTATGCATTGGTAATTGGTTTTGAATTCTTCTATTCTTATTTCAAAAACAAGGGGCTTTATACAGCAAAAGGACTATTTTCCAATGTTTATCTTACGGCCCTTAACATGGGTTTGGATATTATAGTTCGCGGAATCTGTCTTTTGGTGTTGAATTATTTTTATCAATTCCATGTTACAGATTTTTCACGTTATACTTTCGTTTACTGGCTGGTGTTGATTCTCTCCGAAGACTTCATGTATTACTGGTTGCACCGGGTTGATCATTATTGCAGGTTCTTTTGGGCTGTACATGTAACACATCACAGCAGTGAAGAGTTTAATTTTACGGTTGGATTCCGTTCTTCTGTTTTTCAGCCCCTTTATCGTTTTCTTTATTTTATTCCACTTGCTCTTTTAGGATTCAGAGGCATCGACATTATGTTTGCTTACAGCGCCACACAAATTTTTGGAATCTTGGCTCACACCCAAACAATTGGTAAGCTTGGATTTTTAGAATATTTTTTGGTAACACCTTCTCATCACCGCGTTCATCACGGAAGTAATGTGCGCTACCTGGATAAAAACATGGGAATGCTTTTAATCATCTGGGATAAACTTTTCGGAACCTTCCAGGCTGAAGAGGAAACTGATCCAGTAAAATTCGGACTGACCAGCAACCTCAAAACACATAACCCGATAACGATGGTGTTTCATGAGTGGAAAAATATTTTTACGGACATTTTAAAAAAAGACTGCTCGCCTATTCAAAAATTAGGATATGTATTTGGTCCCCCGGGCTGGAGCCATGATGGTTCAACAAAGACAAGCAAACAGCTCAGGGCTGAGTTAGAAGAAAAGGAGGCCGCTGATGAAGGAATCCTCGTCCCCTGAAAGATTAAAAAAAATGAAAGAGCTGCTTCAAATCGAAAGAGACGAAGACTTCCAGCAATACAAAGAACAATTTCTTAAAGCCAGTATTGAACAGCGCCGCAAAAACGGTGTTACCTGGTATCCCGTAAAAATAAACAGCGAGGAGTTGGGTTATGCCGATCTTTTACAGCTCGAGGTGGAACGCACTACGCATGTTGACACACCTCATCAGTTCAACAGCGGAAAAAATGTAACCTTATTTTCTAATCAGAATAATAACGAGGTATTTGAACTCAATGCTACTATTAAAATTGCTTCAAGAAATAAATTAAAAATTCTTGTTCATTCAGATGAATTACCGGATTGGTGTTATGAAGGAAAACTTGGTATCAACATTCAGTTTGACGATAACAGCTATAACGAAATGCAGAAGGCATTGGACGAGGTAATCAATGCTAAAAACAATCGTGTAGCTGAACTGAGAGAGTTACTGGAAGGCAATGATGCTTTACGTTTTAATAAAGAGAACGAGAGTCTAGTAATACCAAGCCTTAATCTTTCACAAACCCGGGCAGTGAGAAAAGCGTTGGCAGCGGAGGATCTTGCCGTGATACATGGTCCACCCGGCACAGGAAAAACCACCACACTGGTAAATGCCATTCGTGTTTGTTTACAATCAGAAAAGCAGGTGTTGGTTTGCGCGCCAACGAATACGGCCGTGGATCTTCTCACAGAAAAGTTACTTGAACAGGGTGTTACTGTTTTACGGTTAGGGCACCCGGCGCGGATTTCAGAAGATCTCATCAACTCATCGGTTGATGGGCAGGTACAAAACCATTTGAATTACAACGAAATTAAAAGCCTGAGGAAAACCGCGCAGGAAAATTTTCGACTCGCAGGAAAATATAAACGTGTGTTTGGAAAAGAAGACGCTAAACAAAGGCAGGCATATTATACGGAAGCAAAAACCTGTTTAAAAGATGCCCGCATGCTGGAAGATTATATTGTGGGAGATCTTTTTAATTCCGTTCAGGTCATCTGCTGTACGCCCGTAACCTCTACTAATAAAGCCCTCACAAAGAAAAGATTTAATACTTTGTTTTTTGATGAAGCTTCGCAGGCGCTTGAACCCATGGTGTGGATTCCGCTTTTAAAATGCAGACGCATCATTTTAAGTGGAGATCATTTTCAATTACCTCCGGTTGTAAAAAGTTTAAAGGCCGATAAGGCAGGCCTTGGCATTACTATGCTCGACCGGTGCATTAAATTTAAAAATGCTGTGAGTCTGCTTAACCGGCAGTACCGCATGAACTCGCCCATTATGGCATTTAGTAATCAGTACTTTTATAACAATGAACTTGAGGCCGACTCCAGCGTGGCAGACCACGCGTTGACGCATGAAGATGACGATTCCTTCTTTAACAAACCAATAGAATTCATTGATACCGCGGGCTGCAGTTTTGATGAAGAACAAAACCCTGAGACCTTAAGTTCGTTTAATGTAAACGAAGGAAATTTGTTATTGAAACATTTCCAGGAACTCGTTAACTGGCACTCGGCGCTGGACTATACAACATCGGTTGACGTAGGAATAATTTCCCCCTACAAAGAACAAGTGAGCTGGTTGAAAGAGAACATCAGTCATTATGAAATAAATCACGATAAAATTTCTGAACTTCGAATTAAAACAATAGATGGTTTTCAGGGAGAAGAGTGCGACATTATTTATATTAGTCTGGTGCGAAGCAATGCAGAACAGCAAATTGGCTTCCTGGGCGACCTGAGACGAATGAATGTAGCCATTACCCGCGCCAAAAAGAAACTCGTTGTTATTGGCGACAGTGCAACAATCGGAAGCAATCCTTTTTACAAATCGTTTATTGAATACTGTGAGGTGAATGGGTTTTACCGGAGTGCCTGGGAAATTATCGGGTAAGATAAAGACACGAATTAACACTGATTTTCACTCATCTCTTTTTACATGAATCCATGCAAATGCGTGACTAAATAATTATTTCACAGCAATTAGTGGATTATTTTGTCTTATGGCTGATATTGACAGTATAATAAATTTTTGTAGTTTCGGACAATAATAAACCCCAACATGAAAAAACATTTATTTGCCTTTACCTTTTTAATGAGTTTATTTTTAAACTCACGCGCCTAGCTTTCTTTTACCCTTACCAGTCAAACCGGTTCTTATAGCCTGACCTGTACAAATACGGTAGTAAACCTCTTTGTTACGGCTAATACAAGTAACTCCATTCAATGTACCTGGTTTAGCTCTGCCAGCAATTCAGTAACTGGTAATCCGCAGTCCTTTACAGCAACGGGGAGTTATACGGTTGTAGTTAAAGATGTGGTGACTAATTCTGTTTCCTCGCAATCTTTTTCTATATTTCAAAATACAGTAGTTCCAACGGCATCGGTTAGTCCGGCATCGCAGACAATAACCTGTGTCAGCGGGTCTGCAACTTTCACCGGAACAGCGCTAAATCCTTCCGCCAACATCGTTCAAAATTGGTATAGCTCCACTTATCCTAACGGGCCCGTGAGTTCGACTTCTTCCTTTTCATTATCAATATACAATATTATGATTCCCGGCACGCACACGCTGGAAGTTTGTAACTTAATTAACGGATGTTGTATAACTAAGACTGTTTCCGTCATCAGCAATTCGGGATTCCCGTCTTTTAATCCATCCAGCACAACTAACTACCTATTAGGTTGCGCTCCACAAAACCAAACTACATTATGTATTTCAAATGCCGTGTCAACAAGCGGGCCGACACAATATGCATTTTTGCCTCCCGGCTCTTTTTCTTCAGTGCCATTGCCTACCTCCGCATTTGGAGCACAATCCTGTACTACCAGTATCTCCCCAGGCACCTGGACGCTTGTTGTTCAAGATCCAATTAACGGTTGTCAAAGTGCTATACCTGTTATTATCAACCAAAATACAACGGCGCCAAATGTTTCCTATGCGATCAACACAAAAACAATTACGTGCTTTACTCCAACTATTTTAGCTACCGGAAGCTCTTCAACCACTAACACACAAATAAGCTGGATCGTTCCTGCAACACCATCCATCATAACTAATCCAACAGTTATTGTAGGTGCGCCAAACGGGCCAACAACGAGTCCAACCTCAACTGTTTATGCCAACTACACAGTTGTGGCTACCAATACGCTTAACTCTTGTAAAACAAATTCAGTGATTATTGTGAATCAAAACTTCAGAGCGCCAACACCTCTTCTAGCACTCGGGAATCCTTCTGTATTAAATTGTACAGATACTGTTGTTGTGATTTCTTTCACAAACAATGCTTCAAACTCAGGCATACCCGGCACCTATTGTATTGTTGATTCGTGGATGGGGCCAGCGCAACCAACATCCACTGTTCCATCACCCTCGCATAATGCAACCGTCGCGGGCGTATATACGATAACAGTTCATGACACATACAATGGCTGTACGGGAATCAAAACAATTTATGTCCCTTCCAACAATCAGGGCTGTGTGGGAATAGAAAAAAATTATTTATCAGATTCTGACATAAGAATATTTCCTAACCCTGCTAAAAATTATCTGATCATCGAAACGGAATTAGTTTTTCAAGACATAACATTCGAAATTTTTGACGCGCAAGGAAAATCTGTTTACTCTAAAGCGGCTTGCATTCCTTCACAGGCAATACACTTAAATGTAGCGCAAGGCTTTTATTTTTATCAACTGTCAGAAAACGGGAAAATGGTAAAAAGAAGCAAACTTATTATTGAGTAGCTTTTACGAATTGATTTCGTTTAACTTTTCAGAAAACTCCTGCGGCGTAACCGCATCATTTACATGAAAGTTGCCAATACGTGTTCTTCGCAGTGAAGTAAGGTGCCCCCCGCTTTGTAACTCTATGCCAAAGTCGCGGGCAATGCTTCGGATGTAAGTGCCTTTGCTGCACACGATCCTGAAACTAACGGTTGGCATATTGATGCCGGTAATTTCAAATTCCTTTATTTCTATTTCACGTGCTTTTATTTCCGCAGTTTCTCCTGCGCGTGCATATTCATAGGCTCTTTTGCCATCAATAAATACGGCGCTGAATAAGGGCGGCACCTGCTGCTGAACGCCTGTAAAAACTTTTGCTGCAGCGTGGATCATTTCAATAGTAATGTGCTCCGTTGGAAAAACATGATCAACCGGTTTTTCAAGATCGAAACAAGGTGTGGTTGCTCCAAGTAAAAAAGTTCCGGTGTATTCCTTTTCCATTCCCATTAACTCATTAATGGTTTTGGTTTTCTTTCCGGTACAAACTATGAGTAAGCCTGTGGCTAAAGGATCAAGTGTACCCGCGTGCCCAACTTTCGGCTTTATTTTCTGACCATCTACAATTAAAGAGGGATGTTGTTTAATGGCATGCTTGATCTTATTCACAGCCTGAAAGCTACTCCAGGTAAGCGGTTTATCAATCAATAATAATTCACCAGTATAAAAATTGTAATCCATTTTCGTATAGTCAGGTCTCGACTATAACCCTAGTCGTTTAGTGAAAACTAAAACACTTCTTTGGCCACCCTTTTAGTGGCATCGGAAGCACCCATGGTATAAAAATGCAGACATGGCACATTTGCCTTCACTAGTTCTTTTGATTGCTGGATGCACCAATTGATTCCAGCCTCCTTAATTTGCTTATCATCCTTGCATTTTTCCAGCTCTTCGTAAAAAGGCTGTGGAATATCAATATGAAATATTTTTGGAAGGGTAGTGATTTGTTTTTTTGAACTTAATATTTTTAATCCCGGAATGATGGGAACGCTAATTCCGTTCTTTTTGCAAAGATCAACAAAGTCAAAATATTTCTGGTTATCAAAAAACATTTGTGTTACAATGTATTCCGCACCAGCATCAACCTTTGCCTTTAAATATTTTAAATCGCTGATCATGTTTGGCGCCTCAAAATGTTTTTCAGGATACGCAGCAATTCCAATACAAAAATCGGTTGGCGCCGCATCCTTCATGTCATCATCCATATATTGGCCCATGTTCATCTCTCTCACCTGCTTTACAAGATCAATGGCATACGCATGTCCACCGGGTTCTGGCACAAATGCCGGTTCGGTTTTAATACTGTCGCCGCGCAAGGCAAGTACATTGTCAATTCCAAGAAAATGCAGATCTATTAAAGCGTTTTCTGTTTCTTCACGCGTAAAGCCGCCGCAAATAATGTGCGGAACAGCTTCCACGTTATACTTGTTCATAATGGCCGCGCAGATTCCTACCGTACCGGGACGTTTACGAATGCTTACTTTTTCGAGATAACCGCCGTCGCGTTTTTTATAAATATATTCTTCGCGGTGATACGTTACATCAACGAATGCTGGCTTGAATTCCATTAAAGGATCAATGGCATCGTAAATACTTTGAATGCTTTTACCTTTTAATGGCGGGAGAATTTCTATCGAAAAAAGGGGTTTTTTACTTTGCGAAAGTTTTTGAACTAACTTCATAAGGGGATTGATTACCTGTTGTTGTATTATTAATTATTTACTGAAATGATTTCCCGGATCTCAGGAACAGCCCGTTTAATGGTTTCTTCTATGCCTGCCTTCATGGTCATTTGGCTCATGTTACAGGTTTTGCAGGCTCCTTTAAGTTCCAGCTTCAGCACCTGATCATCGGTAATTTCAATCACCTCTACATTTCCGCCATCCGCCTCGAGATAAGGACGAATGGTGTCTAACGCTTCTTCAACTCTACGGTGCAAGGGGCTTTCCATTATTTTAATTTAAGGTAAAGATACAAGTAAAGGGGCAATTTGCAAAAGCACCGCAAATTCATGTTCTTTGCATAATCTATGGAAGAAGACAACCTGATATTTGGAATGCGCGCGGTAATTGAAGCTCTTAATGCCGGAAAAGATATTGAAAAAATTATCCTGCAAAAAGGACTCTCAAACGAACTTTACAACCAGCTGCGGCAGGCCTTAAAAGGGCAAACCATCCCCATCCAATTTGTACCGCCTGAAAAACTTAAACGCGTTACCGACAAAAATCACCAGGGCGTGATCGCTTACCTTACCGAGATCACCTATTTTACTACTGAAGATCTTTTAACCCGTATTATTGAAAAAGGGAAGATTCCGTTTGTACTTATTCTGGATCGGATCACTGATGTCCGCAATTTTGGCGCGGTGGCCCGAAGCGCGGAATGCGCAGGGGTTGATTTTATCATCATTCCTTCCCGCGGCGCTGCACAAATAAATGGTGATGCCATCAAAACCAGTGCAGGAGCGCTTCACCGATTAAAAGTATGCAGGGAGGATAATTTAAAAGACACGATAGAATATTTGAAAGGGTGCGGACTTCAAATTGTAGCTTGCCACGAAAAAACAGATAAAACCATTTACAACGCCGACTTTAAAAAACCGACGGCCATCATCATGGGAAGTGAAGAAAACGGTATCAGCGGGGAATATATTAAAAGGAGTGATGTGCAGGTTAAAATTCCGATGCCGGGTAAAATTGCCTCTTTGAATGTTTCTGTAGCTACGGGAATTGTTTTGTTCGAAGCGGTTAAGCAACGACTGGCTTAATTGCCGAACAGCTCAACGCAAGAAAAAATTTACAAAAATAAAAATTCAGGGCTTCTGTTTTGCTTTGGCCAATGCTCCCTGAGATTCTCTTGCCATCTTGCTTTTTTCGTTCATTTCTAGCATTGCCGCCAGTATGAGCTGAGAGTAATTTTGCGAGGCACTTTTAAACCTGCCCGTTTGAGCATGCCATAAATTATAGATCAGATTCATGTTGCCTTCTTTTGGCATAAACGTAAACAAAGCATTTTGAACATTATAAGATCCTGCGTGATAGGTATGCATCACCAATAATTTAAACCAGAGTTCCGTTTCACTATAATTTTTAATGCCAAGCGAATCCAGCATTTGATGCACTTTTGGAATACAAATTGCCTTAATCAGGCTACTCGCCGCATAAGCGCTGCGTTCAAAATTAGCACGCTCATCTATTTCCCGGTTAACTTTTAATCCATATAACCTGGCTACATCTTTCATTAACTGGAAAGAGCCAAAGGCGCCGGCGTTTGACTTCTGAAGTTTATTTGGACTCTCAATAAGAAGAATAGCCTGTGCATACCAAGGATCAACACCATTTTCCACAAAACAATTGATTCCGCTGTGAAAATTTTGATATGTTTTATCAAAGTCATAAAAGAATTTCTTTCCAGTAGTAAGAAGTATCCTGCTGTTAGAATCCAGTTGGGCAGCCAGTCTCACACTGTCGCGATAATATTTTTTAAGGGAATCACTTTTCAGATTCCACTCTTTATTATTAATTCTTTTTATTACAGTGCGGTTATGTGCATAACACAAAAGAGAAGAATCTTCATGCAGTTTCATGATTTGACGCCAGAATTTTATTTGTGGTAATGTGTCTACCTTTAAATGGTATAAAGCGGAATCAAAAATGTAATTTTCATTATAATTGGTTACGGGGTTTACCAATCCTATCACATTGCTGCATAGCACACCGCAGCCTTTGGTCTTCACAGAGTCTTTTCCACCTTTATTTCCAGGCACGATCTTGTCAATAGCTATTGCTCCTGCGTTACAGGAATAAAACAAAACGAATAAAATGGTAATAATTCTCACGGGGATCGGTCTATATATAAATTTACCAATCTTTCTACTATATCGCAACAGAAAAAATGCTAATTTTTCAGATGCGCCTTGTGCAAAATTAATTAGTAAAAGAGCTAAACGCCCTTATAATTCAAGGCGCCCAAGGGCATATAAATAGTTGTCTTGATCAGGATTTGCTCCTGCGAAGGGCCAGTACTTCTTTTCCTATCCCGGTAAAAGAAACCACATTCAAAGGGAATTCCAGAAAAACGTGGAGAAAACTTAAAAAGAAAAGAACTTCGAGTCCCAGATTATAATCGTAAATGTATAAGACGATGGAAACAAGCCAAAGCCCGATGGTGATGAATAGTGTTCGCTTTGGCACCAGATGCCATTTTATAACTGAAGTTTTTGAAAACCAGTTCAGATAATGGTAAGTATAGGCAAACGCGATAAACCTCATTATTACAAAACCGGCATTGGCAGTAAAGATTTGTTTAATGTCGGTGAGCTGATCCATATTAAAAAAATTAATTAACCGGTAATTAAGCTCCGTAAACTGCCTGTAGCTTTTTTGTGAATAATCGCTTACCTCATAATTCAAACCGTGCGGCTGAATTGTAAACAGGATAATTGAACAAGCCACCAGCACAAGAATAGACAGCGCACCCTGCCATGACTTTTCTTTTAGCGTGCCGTACAACATAAACGCCCAGGTAAAAATAAATACATGAATAATGGTGGGTAGAAAAATAGCGATCCAGGTGAAGTAATGTGGAACATTATTTAAAAACCCGATGAACAGCAATGCAAGCGCAAAAATTACGACGCGGTACAGCCAGTCTTTAATAAACACGAATACCGCGCTTACAAATAAACTGAACAATATAATGTCGGCTGTTAAGCCATAATGTTTTGGTGGTTTGTAATTCCAGTAAACCAGCACCACGCAGGCCAGGGCCAGAAAAAGAAAATCGTATTTGCCTTTTGTGAAATAATTTTTTTTATGCAGCCAGCCAATTTCTGTGAGGTAATGCAAGGGTCCTAATATTCCATAAGAAAAAAGAAATAATTCGAAGGGAATATAAAACGCAACAATACATGATAAAATAATGAGCCCGGTATTTATATTATGAATGGAAGACGACTTCATTTTTTTGAGGCGGGGGGTTTGGGCTGAGTATATTCCGAAATAAAATCTTTCCAGGGTTTTGTTTTATAAGCGTTTCCTCCAAAGTACATTAATATCGGTTTAAGCTGTTGGGGCGACTGGTAATAATTAAGGACTTCGATAGTGTTCAACCCTTCATCCAACACACACAAGGCTGGCAGGCTAAGCCGGTTATTACTCAGTTTAAGTGCCAGAGTGTTTAAAGGATAATTATTGATCAGGGTTTTATAATATTTTTCATTTTTGAATTTCACTGTATCGTTCATTTCCGCATCCAGGTTAACAAGATAATAGTTTTTATTGATGTAGTTAGCGATTGCGGTGTCTACAAAGGTAGTCTTGGTCATTACCTTACACGTATTACAAAACCCCGTTCCGATATTTACCAGCACTTTTCGTGGTTTACTTTTTTGAATTTTTTCAAGATCTTTAATTGCTGTTATTTTAACAGGTATCTTTTTAAAATTAGTGTCGAGGTAGGTATGCGAAAAATGCTGGTTGAATTCATCAAACACAACTGTTTTCCAGGCATTTTCAACCATAAAAATAAGAATGGGTTCTATTTTTTTATCTTCAAGATATCCTTGCGTTAAAAGATTGTATTCAAAATTATTAGTTACAAAAACGGTGGAAGGATAACTCAGACTGCTCCCTAAAAACTTAATAGTAAGTTCGTGCGGGGTTTTGGGTTCCTTTGAAAGAGGTTTATAAATCTTACCGTTGTATTCGATGGTGTCTTTGGTTTCGGCATTAAATTTAACAGGGTAAAAATTGGCGTTTATATATGCCGCAATGCCGGGATTAGAGTAGGTGGTGCGCATCATCTGCTTGCACCAGCCGCACCAGTCGGTATAAAAATCTATCAATAAGGGTCTTACCACCGTTTTATTCTTTTCCTGGGCCTCTTTAAAGGTCATCCACTTCACAAGCCCTTCCGGCTCCGATTGGGAAAAATAATGCCCGGGAAAAGCAAGGAAACAGGTAATATATAAGAGTGATTTCCTTAGCATTGGCTTAACGTATTTACATTTCTTATCCGTAAATTTGTGTAAATTTAAAATATATACTCATGATTAAAAAATTACTTTCAATTGCCTGTTTTGCTGTTTTGGCAGGGAGCATGAACGCTCAAAGCTTTTCGCTATACTATTCCTTTAGCTCTGTTACCGGGGGCACGGCAACGTCCGGATACACAGGCCCTGTTGATCCAACTACGCCACCAAGTGCAACCGGTGTAACTTCGGGTTCATTCACCGCTGTGGGTGTAAGCGCTAATTCAACCGCTAACCAGGTATTTTCGTTTACCAATTGGGGAACAGGTGCTACCACAGGAGTTGACAGTTATCCGAATTTATCAGGAACTGTAGATCCAAATAAGTACTATGAGATTTCAGTAACGCCTCAGCCTAACTATGTTGTTACCTTAAACAGCATGAGTTTTGGTGTTTCCCGCTCTGGTACAGGAGTGAGAACTTGGGTGGTAAGAACCAACAAGGATAATTACACAGCAAATGTTGCAGCAACGTATACTG
>JACDDR010000102.1:5799-14821 GCA_013816895.1 Bacteroidota bacterium | reverse complement strand
AAGCAAAGGCTTGGGCAAGTCATAGAAATAATAAAAATGCGATAATCAACTGGCAGTTTACAACTCAGGACGCAAGAATTAAGCTGAAAAGATTATATCCGACAATTTTGAATTGACATGACACTAGCCACAGATTTCACAGATTAAGCGGATTTATAATTTCACTCCTTGACGCCTGATGCGTTTATGGACTTAGCCACAGATTACACGGATTACTTGGAGTCGTAATTCAATTGTGAGCTCCCGACGACTAACCGAATTACCAAATTAGTTCTTAATAATCTTTTTGAACAGAACTTCTTTATTTTCAAAAACAATCTTAACGAAATATACTCCTTCCGCTAAACAACTTACATCAATTACTTCATTTGGACCTGAAAAGTGCTGACCGGATAATATAACTTGATTTAACTTATTGAAAATATAAATTTCCTTTATTAGTAAACCAGTTTTATTTTGAATGGAAACTTTATCACCTGAAGGGTTGGGGAATAAAACGAATCCGAGGTTTTCAGCTTGTATATCGGATAAGTTAGTGACCAAACAACCAGGATTATATACAAGTGTGTTTGACCGATAAAAACAAGTTAAGTAATATGTGTATGGATATGAAGACGGCGTAAGGATTGGCCAAGAGTGAAAAGATAGATTATATAAAAAACCCTTATTCGTGCCAAGCCCTTCATACCATGTTATATTTAAACCCATAGAAGGGAAGCCTGAAGTAACACTACTAAAACTATAAGCTGTTCGAGGCCCATTTACATAACTTACGGTAGTCGTAGTTTTACTATTTAGTCTCATTTTCGGGACATTGGTGAAAGAAGTATAACACGTTCCTGTTGGTGTTTTTATAGTAAAGGTATCGCCAATATTTAAATTGAAGTCATAGAGTACAAATTCCGAAGTGTCATTTCCATAACAACTGCCTAAAGGATATTTTAAATAGATTCTTTTTGCATTTTCTCTATAAAAACAATAAAAACCATAAGTAGTCGGTGAAGCTACCGAATATAACTTATGGTAAAGAATACCATTTTTAATACTATCTCCGCTTTGAACAAGTTGCGGCGCCTGTGTGCCGGTCTGAATATTACAAGGAGAACTGCAGGATTTACTTACTACCCAAGTAGCGCTATCATTTGGAAAAGGGATATAAGTTTGTGAAATAACTAATTTGCTAATGATTAGGAAAACAACCAACAAAAGATTTTTCGTATTCATTTTTTAATTATTAATTTCCGCATTAACACCTTTGATTTCGCAACTCAATTTTTTACCCAAGCTGCTTCCGTTTTATAAAATAATCCACACTAATTCTTCCCGGTCCGAAAGTGATCAGAACAAACAGCATCAGCATGTAATACAGAGGAATTTCGTAACCATTCTCACCCGCCGCGAAACCGTTGGCCAAATGCACAGTTTTAATGGCGACGAGCATTGTAATAATTAAAGGGATAGAAATCAGACGTGTTCCTAATCCAAGTGTGAGTAAAAAAACGCCGGCCATTTCGGTGCTGGCTGCAAGATACGCATTCAGCTTAGGGGCCGAGATGCCAAGGCTGCCGAACCATTCAGCTATAGCATTAATATCCGCCCACTTTTTTTTGGCTGGCTCCCAAAAACCGTAAGCTAAAATTAACCTGAGAAATAATAAAGCAAGATCCTGCCCTTTATCCGCGACAGTATTAAATTTTAAAATAAATTTTTTCATATATAATTAATTTGAAGTTTAAAAGTTATCTGAGATAACCCTTAAAAAATTTAAGCGGTAAAGCCAATCACAAAATTACGACGCTTGAGGTCTTCTATAAATTCGAGCGAGCGGTCTTTCAATAATTTAATATCGTTGATCTGAAAAATGGAATTGGCCTCAACAAGAATATCTTTTAATAAAACACCATTCATTAAATTTTCGAGGATGTAAGTGTAGAACATCGAAAGATCTACAAACTGAACGTTCCCCGTATCTTTTTCGCGATAGATCAATAAAAAATAATCGCCCTTTTTCTCCAGCAAGCCTTCTGTTGGCGCGGTAGTATGCACAGGATAAGAAAGCCTGATCAGCTTGTGTTCGGGGTTCAGCGCGATTTTATCATTCAGCCAATCGCCCTCAGCTTTTGTTTTTGGATATTGAATGTCTTCCATGGTATGAACATCCAGCTCCAGCCATTCAAAATAAAGAAGGTCGTTTAAAAAAGGAAAGTTTAATATTTCGCAAATATTTTTTTGAAGACAATAATCGTAGAACTCCAGAGGCATGCGCCATACCTGCGGCGTTTGGCATTTATGTTCAGAATAAAATTCAGAAAGAAGTTTGTTCCAGGTTTCCTCCGGTAAAAAACTGAAGGCAATGGGATAAGCGGTTTCGATTACATCTACCGCAATGTTGTAACACAGGCGACGGTAGTTGTGAAGGTTATCTTTATTTATATCAAGAAGTCCTTCCGGAAAAATACCGTTGCGGCAATAATCCGCCAGAATAGATTGCTGAGTATGTGTTTCTTTTTTAAGCTGCGGCATGTTCGGTCTTCCAGATTTTTGATATTATTGAATCCATGCGGCTAAGTTCGCCCTGCAATTCTTCCAATTCAGGAATATTAAAATCCCGCTCAAGCAAAACAGGCACGGGTTTTACAAGCCCGATAGCATGCTCAAATAATTCAAACACAGGGTCAATCACTGCCTGGCCGTGTGTGTCAATTATCAGCGTATCCGAAACCTGTTCGTGTCCCGCCATGTGAATGTAAGCCACTTTGTTTAAAGGAAGTTTGCTTAAAAAGTTTTTTGCGTCGTACTTATGATTGAATGCGTTCACGTAAACATTGTTTACATCCAGTAACATGTTGCATCCTGATTCGTTAACGATGGCAGAAATAAATTCATGTTCTGTCATTTCAGCGGCAACGGGAGTATAGTAGGAAACATTTTCAAGAACGAGCGGTTGCTCTAAAATATCCTGTACTTGTTTGATGCGTGCAACAATGTGCTTCACCGCATCCATGCGAAACGGGATAGGAAGAAGATCGTACAAATGCGCGTTATCGCACTTTGAATAACTTAAATGTTCTGAATAAACTTTAACTTTGTACTGATCGAGAAATTTTTTCACCTGCTTTACAAAAGGAACGTCCAGCGCATCAGGACTACCGATTGAAAGCGAAAGACCATGACAGGTGACAGGATATTTTTCCGCCGCTTTATCAAGTTGTTTTTTCCAGTAGCCGCCCATGCCAATCCAGTTTTCAGGAGCAAGTTCAATGAACGAGGGCTTCAGTACCTCGCTGTCGATAAGCTCTTCGGCGAAATCTTTTCTGAAACCAATACCGGTATATTTTTTTTCTGACATGTAATTGATGATAAACTATTAGCAAAAAAAAATGCCCTTCTGTGTAGAAGGGCATTTTTTTATTTTTTTATTAATGAGGCTTCTCAGTTGATTTTTTAGTATCTCCCTTTTTCTCGCCGCATTTTCCTTCTCCACACTTGCCATCTTTGGCTTTTTTCTCGCCGCATTTACCGTCTTTGGCTTTTTTCTCGCCGCATTTTGCGTCTTTGCTCTTAGTGTCAGTTGACTTAGTATCAGTTGATTTAGTTTCAGCTTTCTTTTCGCCGCAAGTTGCTTCGATAGATTTAACTAAAGCTGAACGAACTTCTCCTGCAGAACCCAGAGCATTGTATTCTAATAAATTTGCAGCTTTAACAGCTGATACACTCATTAAAGCACCCGCGATCATTGCGCAAGTAACTAACGTTGATTTTTTTTCCATTTTTTATTTTTGTTTTAAGGTTATATCTAATATACGAACCAAACTATTCTTCCTTACACAGGAAAGCTATTTTTTATCTAAATTTTCTGTAATTACTTGATTTATAGCAAGTTTCTTTTTATCAGACATTCTTAGGCCGACTTGATCTGTACCCAGCTTTAATAAAGCATCTATCTTGTTTACCTGTTTCACAAAACGGCGGCAATATTTACAGGTGGCAAGGTGAAAATTATAAAGAAATTTTTCGGAAAAGTTCAAAGTGCTGTAGTCGGCCTTCGTCTTTAAATACGAAGCATCCTTGCAACCGAACTCGTACCACTTATAAATATGTTCTTTAATTTCTTCCATTATGCTTTTACCCAGTTCTTTTCAAGGCATTCACGTATCTGCAGTTTAGCCCTGTGCATGATTACCCAAAAGTTAGACGAGGTTAATTTGAATTCCTTACAAACTTCTGCAGAATCGTTGTCATCCAGTAAACTCATGGTAAAAACCCCTTTCCACTTTGGCGGCAGCGTACTCAAGCAGTCCTGCAAAATTTTGTAAAATTCCTTTGTTTCGGGTTGCAACTGCGGCTGGTCCCAATCTTTTGGCATATGGTCTTTTTGCCATTCGCATTTTTTCTGCTTATTGAAGTAATAATCGTAGGAAGGCGCATCGTAGGTACTTAACTGCAAAGGGGACTCGTTGCGCGTGGACGCCTTTTTATAATGATCGATGATTTTATTTTTGAGAATGCTCACTAACCAGGTTTTTTCGGAGGCCTGTCCTTTAAAATTGGCGCTGCCGCCAAGACCCGATAAAAAAGTATCCTGAACAAGGTCTTCTGCAAGGTCCTTGTCGTTCACGCGATAACACGCGAAGTTGTAAAGGTAGTCGGAATATTTTTCAACCCATTTTTTTGGATCGAGCGTATTGTTATTTTGCGGAGGTTCGTTCACTGTTTCAAAAGTACGCATCTTGTTATATAAAAACAATTGAGAGCGCGGTTAGTTCTGTTTATAAAAATCTAAGCATAAAAAAACTCCCGCTGTTGGGCGGGAGTTTCTATTAAAAAGAAGACAAAAATTAGTTAGGTGTAAAGCCACCGAAATTAAAGTTAATAGCGTTACGGATCTCAGTATTGTAAACGCTGCTTTGTGAAGTAGATGCATTGTTAAACACACCCGGTACGCCTGTAGTTGTTCCGGTAACGTTACCGGCAACAATTAAAACAGTGTCACGTGTAGTGGACAAATCAGCAACCCATATAGTAGCATTTTGAGGAAAGCCTGCTGTTCCTGCTGCAACCGTTGGGAAGTTAAAGGTGTAGTGACCAGTAGCATCAACAGTTGTTTGATATTGTTTTGTAGTTAAAAGAACAGGATCCATTGTAAAATCCATATACACCTTTGTTCCTGCGGGAACAGCTATATTTGTAAACGAAAACACCGGTGAGCTGGTAGCTGTAGCACGGCTTTTTAAAGCCACGTTCATAGCAATTGAACCAGTAATGGTAGCTGAACCAATGTTGATGTTGTTAGGATTTGTAGAAAGGTTAGTTGCAGTAAACTGGTGATTGAACACGTAGTTCGATCCCATATACAAGGTAACGTTCTGGCTGTTTCCTGCGTAGGTAGCATAAAGACCCGGCTTAACAGCCCCATTGATTAAAGTATCAAGAGTAGAAGCGTATCCATCAATTGTAATTAACGCAGCAGCACCACTTGCATTGGTTTTAACCACCATTGAGTAATTACCGTTTGCGTCGGTAGTAGCGTTATAAACATCGGCTCCTACAGCCTGTGAACCAGGATACAAAGAGTTTTTGTTGATTTTTACCGAAACGTTAACTCCTGAAACTGGAACACGTGAAGTGTTTATCCATCCACCCGAACCGTTTGGCGTAATTACGTTCTTACTCACCGAACCTTTAACCACCGTGCTGCCGGTAGCATCTGTCTGACTGAAATCGCCGGATGTTTTTTCTTTTTTACATGACGTAAAAAGTAAAGCTCCGATTGAAAGTATTAATAATGATTTTTTCATGATCTGTATTTTTATGGTTTTAAATTTTATTTTGATTATTAAAAGTGAAAAATAATTGAGATAGCACCCGCGCCGCCATTTAAAGCAGTATTACCGCCAAGAGTATTGTTTAAAGAAAACACATTACCGTTGTTGTTATCTACAGCAAAGCCTTTTGTTTTTTCAGAATTATCCGTTTTAATTTCTTCGGTAAATACTGAAGGGCCTGCTTGTCCGATCTGGTAAACTTCCTGGTTAGATGTTTGTGCATGGCGTGTAGTTATAGAATAACCCCATCCGTACTCTGCACCAACCGAGATTTTAGCGAACACAAAATATTCAATTCCAATAAAACCGCGAATGCCTAAACGAATTCCACCCCTGTTGCGGGCATCAAGGTTACGTGTAATACGCGTGCTTGAAGGATTTTGAGTAGTAACACTTGCTGAGTTAAAGTTATTTGTAAACTGAACAGGATACTTATCCGAAAACGAGTTTCCATACTCAACCGATTGACGTGCCGATGTTCCACCCACTCCTAGTTCAGCGCCATAAAAGCCCTGTAAGCGACGGTAACCTCTTCTCATTTCATAACCTACTGTTAAAAGCACATTGCTTTTTGAGTACCTTAATTTATCATCCACTCTTATTAAAGAGGCTGCCTGAATATCGTCGGCGGTTCCTAATGAAGCGTTGAACATGGCCTTAGCATCCTGCACAGGGTTAGTGAACGATCCTGATAAAGTGTTAACACCAAACCGAACGCGAATTGCAGATTTAGCGGTTAAAAAATACTTGGCTACAATCTGGTTGTTTGAACCTGTTACAAACTGGTTGGCATTACCATTGGTACCACCTACCGGCTGGTTAAACCTGATCATATTGGCAACCACATCCATTAATGGTACTGCGTTAAACCCCAGGCCAATATCTCCAGCCTTAGGCAAAATTTCATACCCCTTTTTGTTTTTTACCACTTCATCTCCCGATTCCTGGGAATAAGTGAGCATTGTGGAGAGCAATGCCGTAATTAGAACTACGTTTTTTTTCATACTTTGTTTTTGTTTTTTGTTTAATAAAACTCTAGTAAAGATATTAAAACATATGACTTTTTAAAGCGACTAACCTCTATAATCAATTATGTAGTTGGGTGATAATCAGTAATATGTAATATTTCATGCAAATACTTTCATCGACTAAATACACAATCTGAATTTTATGTTACATTTTTAATAAAAGTTGTTGCATTCTTATTCCTCAATTTAACGCGTTTATTAATTTTATTTAACCCTGGTCTTGCAATAAATTCCCCAATTTTGCTCTGTATTCTTTTACATGAAAAACTATCTATTTAAGAAAACCATTAGCATCGGGTTTTACCCCTTTCTTTTCTTATGCCTTATCTGGATAGTGTTTTTTATTGAACAGAAAAGTCACCACGGCTTTACCCGTTTTGGTGTGTTGCCGCGCGACGTAAAGGGCTTACCCGGCATTGTTACTTCTGTTTTTATTCACGGCGGACTCGATCATATTCTCTCCAATTCCTGGCCCTTAATGGTTTTAGGCATGCTGCTGTTCTTTTTTTACAAGCGCATAGCCAAGCAGGCTTTTATATGGATCTGGCTCGTAAGCGGCCTGTGGCTTTGGATCGGCGGAAGGAACAGTGAATCTTTTCCAACCTATCACATTGGCGCAAGCACCTTAATATACGGCCTGGCAACATTCCTGTTTTTCAGTGGGGTGTTCAGAAGGCATTTAAGTCTCATGGTTGTTTCGGCGCTCGTTGTGTTTTTATATGGAAGCATGATGTGGGGCATTTTTCCTTTAAAATCAGAGATTAGCTGGGAAGGACATTTGTTCGGCTCGCTGGCCGGGCTGCTGGTGGCCTTTAACTACCGAAAAGAAGGGCCTCAGCGTAAAGTGTATGAATGGGAAAACGATAACGATGACGATAGTCTGGAAGAAAATACCGGCGATTCCGAACACCTGGAACCTCCAGCGGATGAGCTTCCCCCGGCGGGACCAGATTTAAAAATAAATTACATCTACAAGAAAGATCCATTCACTCAAGGCTAATAGAATTTAGTTATTCTATAATTATTTTTTTGGTTGTAGATTGTTTTGTTTTTGGATTCTTGATGTTAACCAGGTAAACGCCATTTGAAAGGCCAAGATTCTTTACATGCATGTCTGGCCCTACATTCACTGTTTTTATTTTTCTACCGTCTTCAGAATAGAATTCCAAATCCAGACTTACACTATTAACTCCTTCGATGTTAAATTCTCCGAAGTTTGGATTGGGGTATAAACTTAAATCTACAGGGCCGCTCCTTGCCATAGGCCCAATTCCTGCGGGATAGCTTCCGGGAAGAATAAATATTTTTGATCCCTGCTGTATGTATCCATTGGGCGAGGGCACTGAATATGCGAGCTGCAACTTCGTTCCCACTTCGGTTTGAAAAACTGAAATATACTTGCCGGTCGTCCACATTTCAACTGTATATGCATTATTTTCACTTAACAAAATAGTTCCGTTCTCCCGGACTACCTGTATTTTGGACCCTCCGGACCAATACCAGCAAATCATATACTCAACATTGGAGGAATCGGTATCAAAGAGCGATTCAGACACATAGTAAATCGCTAAAATGACTGCACTGGGGTCCGGTTTCGCGGGCAAAGACATTGTCTTAAATATAGTCTCGTCGAGGTTATACAGTTTCAACTGCATAGTTTGTTCCATTACTGTCCAGGACTGTGTTGCATCAAGGAGATAATATTTCGTTCCAGACTTACTCAGTTTAACTGGTGCGTAATTAGAAGTTGTATTCTGAATATCCAGTTGTAACAGCTGGCAATTACTCTCTAGAGCAAGATTGATAAAAGCAATCAAAAACAATAATTTTTTCATTTGGTTCGTTTTCAAATAAAAGTACTTGATTTGGCATTAAATTCAAAATCATACTTATTTGAATTAAATATTTAATTTAGAACGAATTTCAAAAAATTAATTATGAAAAAAGTATTGTACGTAATCATTGCCCTTGGCGTTGTTTATCTTATTCTCGCCTGTTTCGGGCCAAAGCGTGTGGTAGTTATCCGCGAGATCAGCATTAACAAACCGGCCGCAGTAGTAAAACAACACCTGGGCGATTTTAAATTTTTCCGCGACAAATGGAGTCCATGGACCGAGAAAGATCCTGCCATGAAAAACACTTACGAAGGAACTCCCGGTACAGTAGGAC
>JACDDR010000102.1:0-5789 GCA_013816895.1 Bacteroidota bacterium | reverse complement strand
TAGGACATTCTTATTCCTGGTCGGGAAATAAAGAAGTAGGATCAGGTTCTATGAAAGTAATAGCTATAAATGGCGACACCGTTAAAGAAGCTTTGGATTTTGCCGGAAGAGGAAGCGCCATTGTAAATCTTATTGCCGAAGACAAAGGCGCTACAACTCTCGCGAAGTGGCAGATGATCATGGAGATTGGATTTTTACACCGCGCACCCATGCTGTTTATGAACATGGATAAAATGATGGGTCCTGATTTTGAAAAGGGTTTAGCCAATTTAAAAACAGCGTTGGAATCTGCTCCTAATGAAACGCCGGCAACAGCAACCTACGAAGTAAAAGAATTGGAGTGGCCTGAAACCACTTACCTGGGCAGCAAAACTGAAGCAGTGGAGTTCGCAAATATTCCCACTTTTTTAGGAAGTCATTTTTCGCCGGAACTTACTGACCTTACTAAGAACAATGTAAAGCCCGAATCAGCGCCTTCAGGAATTTATTTTTCGTACGATGAAACAAAAGGCAAAGCAGAAATGGCCGCCGTGTTTAAAGTAACTAAAGGAACAAAAATGAAAGGCTATGAAAGCTATCATTATCCGGCTTCTAACGTTTTGCACGTTGCCTATTATGGCGACTACTCAAAAACAAAAGCCGCGCATGATGTTATTGGTCAATACATGAAGGATAAAAAACTGGAGTACAGTGTGGTAATTGAAGAGTATGTTACTGACCCGGGTGTTGAAAAAGACATGAGTAAATGGCTTACCAATATTTATTATGTTTTAAAATAAATTTTTTCTTTAAAGAAAAGGAGCCTGCTCAATATTGAGCGGGCTTTTTTTGTGTTACCAAACTGTCATATCTCTCCAGACTAAATGTCTGGAGAGATATCTAGAACTCATGAAGCCGCAATACTTAACAGATGTCTCCCTTTGGTCGACATGACAGGATTGGTTTGTTATCGCTCTAACATTTAAATCCAGACATGTTAATCCAGACATCTCGTCTGGATTGTCTGGATCGTCTGGAGAGATATCTACTACGAGTTCACGTTATCACTCTGTAAAGTTTTCCGGTTATAGATGTCTCCCTCTGGTCGACATGACAGCATTGGTTTGTCTTATCGGTCAGGCATGTCGGTTTGAGAAATGTCTTTGACTGGGTTATGCAATCGGGATGAAATTCAATTTAAAGACGGAGTTATTTTGTATCTTTAATTAACGACCTTATAATTAAAATCAAGTTTTTTATTTCATTAAATAGAAATTTTTTTATACAACATGAAAACAATTTTAAGCTTTTTGCTTTCTTTTAATTTTGTAATAACCGCACAAACGTTCCCTTACCTTATTAATCCTTGTACAGTGACGCCGACTAATGCAAATGCAAATTCCAATGTTCAGATTATTACTAAAGTATATGCCGTTTATTGCAGTTTGGTTGCAACTGACAAAAGTCAAATTGTAAATACTTCTGCTAAAACAATAGAATTAAGAGCTTGTTATTGGCAAGGTCTTTAGCAAGCACATGCACTGCTATAAGTACTTATAGCATTGGCAATCTTTTACCGGGTGTTTATACATATACTTTTAAGTGTGTAGCAAACGGCGCATTTAATTCAACTATGACGTGTATACCAGCAGACAGCAACCAGGTTTCAGGTACATTTACAGTAGACTTGTCAAATGGTATAACTGAATCGAAAAAGGAAGAAATTTTTATCATTAGTCCAAATCCTTTTTGTGATAAGCTAACAGTCCGGTCGGCCCTAACTGGCGATCTCCATATTGAGATAAGTGATGCTACCGGAAGAATTGTATTTATAGATGAACTAAAAGGGAATGAAACTAATATGCTTCTTTCTAACTTGAGTAAAGGAATGTATTTTTTAAGGATTAGAAATCCTAAAGAAGAAAGGGTATATAAAGTGATTAAAGAGTAAGGATTCTGAGGTACGATATTTATTTCTATTGGCTATCCTCCACCTTACTAAACGCCCGCGGAAGCTGCTCTATCACATCTGTTATCAAAATACTTTCCAGGCTCATTTTCTTAGCACAAAGATCTGCCGCGTAGCCGTGAATAAACGCACCAATGAGTGCGGCCTTAGGCGCGTTATAGCCGCGCGCCAGTAAACCCAGTATAATTCCGGTGAGGCCATCGCCGCTGCCGGCCTTTGCCAACCCCGCATTACCGCTCGAATTAAAAAACACATTGCCATCGGGCATGGCAATTGTAGTATAAGCGCCTTTTAAAATAATTATGCATCCGTGCTTTATAGAAAACGCTTTGAGTGTTTCCAACCGCTCAAAATCATTGCTGCTTTTGCCCGCCAGTCGCTCAAATTCTTTAACGTGCGGACTCAATATCGCTGAAGGAACCAGAAACGAAAGCCAGGTTTTATTTTCTGAAAGTATGTTCAGGCCGTCAGCATCAATTATCAGTTTACCCGTATAATTCTGCACCAGGTTTTTTAATACGGCCTGCGAGTCTTCGTGCATTCCAATACCCGGACCAAAGGCCAGCGCCTCGTATTTTTCTATATCCGTTGGAAGTAAACTTACGTGATCATTATTTTCATCGGCGCTACTCATCGCTTCCGGCAAGGCGGGTGTTAAGGCCGTGATTACATTGTTAACCGAATGAACGGTGAGCATTCCCGCGCCGCTTCTTAAACAGGCGTTCGCTGCAATAATAGCCGCGCCGCCTTTCCCTTTGCTTCCTGCAACCAGTAAGGCATGTCCGAATGTGCCTTTATGATCAAAGTTGTTTCGTTTTTTTAGTAATCCTGAAACATCCTTTCGCTTTAAAAAATAATAAGTTGTTTTCTGTTCTGTTATGGACTCCGCGCTTAATTCTATATCCAATATCAAAAAATCATTCACATACCTTTCATTTTCAGGCATAAAAAAAGCAAGCTTTGGCAACTGAAATGTTAATACCAATGAAGCTTTTATTATACTTTTATTATTCACCGAAGTTTCATCGGCAAATAAACCGCTGGGTATATCAATGCTGATGATTTTTCCGGCAATGACATTCACATGATCTATGACTTCCGCTGTAAGTCCGGCTAAAGGCCTGTTAAGACCAGTACCAAAAAGCGCGTCAATTACAACCGGTTTTTCATCCTTGCTGTTTTCTAAAAAATTATTTATTGAATAAACATCCACGCACACATCAGCGTGCTTTGCTTTGAACAGATCATAATTTACCTGCGCATCTTCGCTGAATTTTTCAGAATAATGAATTACAAAAACTTTAACGTTAAATCCTTTTCCGGCAAGCAGGCGCGCAATGGCTAACCCGTCACCACCGTTGTTGCCTTTGCCGCAAACAACATATATTTTTTCAGAAATAGTAAATTCTTTGATCAGCTTTTTTTCGCAGCAATGTGCAGCCCGTTCCATAAGATCGATGGATTGAATATGCTGCAGTTTTACTGAGGCTTCATCCACTTCTTTTATTTGACCTGCCTTCAGGATCTTCATTTTTCAGGGGAAATTAATGGCAGTCGCAATCATTATTGCAACCTGTTTTCTTTTTGCGCCAGAAAAATTTATAAGTCAGGTAGGCAAGCGCAAGGCCTAAAACCACGTATATGATTACATTCTGGATCATAAAGTAAAGGTAAGGAATTAAGTTAGGTTCTCGATACGCTTCGCTACTCGAACTGACATCAGGAACTGGGTGAACTGTTCTCGATACGCTTTTACGCTCACGCTTCAAAGCTATTCGAACTGACATTACGTTGTCAATCGAGTAGATCCGACGAAAGGAGGATCGTATCGAGAAGAGACTTGGTGAACAGTTCTCGATACGCTTTTTCGCTCCGCTCCAAAGCTACTCGAACTGACACGCCCTTGTCACTTCGAGTAGGCGATGTATAAACGGTATCGCCGTATCGAGAAGGGACTGGTAAACGTTCTCGATACGCTTCGCTACTCGAACTGACATTACTTACCTCTTTCAGATTTTTTAAAGTTTTTCTTTTTCGCTAGACCGGGTAGCGAATCAAAATCGCCATTTATTAAGGCAAGCTTTTTTATTGCAGACCATTTTTTTATTTTCTTTTCATAAGCAATTGCCTTCTCCACATCGTAAAACTCCACTTGGAAAACAAGTTTAACGGGTCTCCGATTATAAGTATAAGAACCAATGTTTCTTCTTAAACTATGCTCATTAAATCTGCGCTCAAGGTTATTGGTTACACCGGTGTAATATGTGCCATCTGAACAATGAAGGATATATACGTAATATGATTTAGTTGTATACATGATTAATATTTATTGTCACTTCGAGTAGATCCGACGCCAGGATGATCGTATCGAGAAGGGACTGGGGTAACAGTTCTCGATACGCTTTTACGCTCCGCTACAAAGCTACTTGAACTGACATTACGTTGTCACTTCGAGTAGGCGATGAATAAACGGTATCGCCGTATCGAGAAGGGACTAGGTGAACCGTTCTCGATACGCTCCGCTACTCGAACTGACATTACGTTGTCACTTCGAGTAGGCGAGATATAACCGGTATCGCTGTATCGAGAAGGGACTAGGTGAACAGTTCTCGATACGCTCCGCTACTCGAACAGACATCACGTTGTCTCTTCGAGTAGATCCGACGCAAGGAGGATCGTATCGAGAAGGGACGGCCGTTCTCGATACGCTTTTCCGCTACCGCTTCAAAGCTACTCGAACTGACATTGCGGTTGATCACCTTAACAACAAGTTTAATCCCTCAATACCGGCAAACTGATAGAGGAAGCGGCGTCCGACTGATGAAATACTTTGATATCCGATGGAACAAAGTCCTTGTCCTCGCATTTATAAATATCCACGAACTGCTGCGGGTTGCGGTCAAACACCGGGAACCACGAGCTCTGGATCTGTATCATCAGCTTATGTCCTCTTTTAAAAGTATGCGCCACGTCCGGCAATTCAAATTTTACGGTTTCTGTTTTTCCTGGTGTAAATGCTTCCGGCTTTTCGAAACTGTTCCTGAATCTCCCGCGCATAATCTCTCCTCGCACCAGCATCTGATAGCCTGCCATTTCCACCTTTGAATCTCCTTTGCAACAAAACGATGTGTCATAAGTAAATGTATCCGGGAACACGTCAATCAACTTCACTACAAAGTCAGCATCGGTGGTTGATAAGGTTACTTTCAAATCAGCAATTACAGGGCCTCCCAGGGTAAGATCCTCAGTTAAAACGAGTGTTTCAAATACCAAAACATCGGTTCTCCTTGCAGCAAAGCGCTGATCATCGGTCATGTATTCTCTTGTGCGGCTTAAATGCACGTCTTCTGTATAAGGAACCGGCTTTGCGGGATCGGATGTGTATTGTGTAAAAGAGGTAGTTGTTGATTTGCTCCATGCTAATTCACCATCCTTTTGCAGGTAAATAGTTTGTGTAGTTGTATTTGGAGGTGGCCATTGTGGTAATTGCTTCCAGTTATTTTCACCGGTGAAGAACACAGTTGCTTCTGCAATTTTAGATGCATCGCCTTTATCTTTTAAATAGTAATTGAAGAAAGGAACTTCTACATTGTTTTGATACCACTCTGCTGTTTTACTTCCAAACCGTGCATTACCTAAATTACTTCCATCAGCACGGCCGCCCCATTGTCCATGAAACCATGGGCCCATCACGATTTTATTGTTGTTTTTTGCCTTGCCTTCAATGGCTTTGTATAAATTCCAGGCGCCAAATAAATCTTCTGCATCAAACAAGCCACCGACAACCAATGTGTTTGTTGATGATGGAATATTCTGTACAAAATTCCTTGTATTGCGTGCC
>JACDDR010000101.1 GCA_013816895.1 Bacteroidota bacterium | reverse complement strand
GCGTAATTCTGAACTCAGTTGTTCCAGCTGATCTTCCCGGAGTTTTTTTAAATCTTTGGGTGAATTGATTTTTGACAATAATTCACCTGGGATAAAGCCGGAACCTTTAACAATTTCCATTAGCACAAATATAGGGTTTTAAACGGTTTTTATAACGTTTATTAAGCCTATACATTGCGCAGGGAACGGTAAAATATGTTAAGGCTTTTTACGTGCTTTTTGGGGGCTCATCGGCCGTAAAGACCATTGTAATCCAGATATCAGTGGAGTTTCGGGAATTTTTAGCGGTGTGTTTAATTTTTAAACTCCGTTAAATTTTGAGTACATCTTTTAAACGTCCAAATCCTGTTTTGCTTAGGGGAATTTTTGCCCCTGTTTTAAGCACCGCCAATTGATTGTTTTTATCCAAAGGCTCAATCCTGGTAATATAATTTACATTTAAAATGAATGAGCGGTGTACCCTTACAAATTGTGCGGGGTTAAGAATTTCCTCATAGTAACCCATGGTTTTTTTCTTAAGGTAAAATGTTTCCTTATTGAAAATCTTCACATAGTCATCATACGCTTCAATATAAACAACATCGTCTACAGGAAGAATAAGAATATTTGATCCGTTTTTTACAACGATGCGATGTGCTTCATCGAGATGTTTGCGTGTGATATTTTCCAGGTCCTCAACATTTTTTGAAGAAGCAGTTCCTGATACATTTTGCGTATCAATAAATTTAGTGATGGCTTTATCGAAACGTTCGTTACTAAAGGGCTTGAGAAGATAATCCACCGCGTTCTGCTCAAATGCTTTTAATGCATATTCATCAAAAGCCGTTGTAAATATTACGCCTGGTTTCTTTTCCAGGAGTTCAAGCGTTTCGAAGCCGTTAATTTTTGGCATTTGAATATCGAGGAATATAAGATTCGGATTTAAAAGCTGAATGGTTTTCACCGCTTCGAATCCATCGCCGCACTCTGCCACCAGTTCAATATTTTTATGAGCGGCCAGGTATTCTTTTACTACCATTCTTGCCAGTGGCTCATCATCTATTATTATAGCTTTGATCATGCCTGAGGTATTATTATGATGGTTGTGAAAACGCCATCCTGTTTTTGTATTTTTAAAAGATCGGTGCGGTGATAAATCAGCTGTAAGCGCCGCTGTATAAGAGAAAGCCCAAAACCTTCGCCTTGCCTTGTTACAGCAGTTTTCTCATCAAAAGGATTTGTTACCCGGATGTTTAACGCGTTGTGTTGAACGGAAGCACTGATGTTTATTTTAACCTCTTCAAGCACATTGTATAACCCGAATTTAATGGCATTTTCAACAACAGGCTGAAGCAGCATGGGCGGCACCTTTTTTTCCAAAGCTAGTGCTTCAACGTTAAAATCAACTGTCATCCGGTGACCGAATCTTACTTTTTCTATATCCAGATACAGTTTTAAAAGTTCTATTTCTTCTTCCAGGGGCACAGGATTATTTTCATCTTTTTTTAAAGTACCCCTTAAAAAATCAGAAAGCGTTTGAATCATTTTCCTGGCCAGCAAAGGTTCGCTGCCAATAAGCGCATTGATAGAATTGAGACTGTTGAATAAAAAATGAGGCTGAATCTGTTGTCTTAGCTTCATTAGTTCGGCATCCCGCAAAGAGGATTCGGCGCTGAGTTTTAAGGAGTTTTGCTCATCGGTTCGTTTTATATAAAACACAAGCCACAGAACAAAAGAATAAAAGGACATCACCAGGAAGGCGGTAAACATGCGAATGATCATTGTGTCGGCCACTATTTTTTCATATCCGGGCGCGTAAACCAAACGTGAGATCAGAAATTTTTGAAGGAAAACAACTTTGAAAATTAAAACGCCAAGCAAGCCAATGCGTGTGAATAAATTATTGAAATAATTAGCGCTATATCTCTGCAGGATATAAACAAAAAACACAGCAATAGCCAGCAGACAGGCCGTTATGCAGGTATCGATACCACTAAAAGTATGCGAAACCTGGTACACCAGCATTACCTGAAACGCATTGCTGATAACAAACCAGGCGATTGCCGCGAATATAAGCTGTGCTTTGGTTGGTAAGGTAAAAGTTTTCATTTCATCAGCAAAAAAGCAGGTTCTTGCTTTGTATCGCAATGCCTTTCTGCAGTACCGAATTTATGAAATTTTCTTTCTCATTGGTTTCAAGGGTAGTTGAATAAAGCTCAACGCCATCTTTAATTTCGTTCAGTTGTACCACTTCACTTACGCCCACAAAGCGCCAGGCCACTGTTTCTGTTTTTTCATTTAAAAATTCGGATTGGTTTTTTCTTCCCAATTCTTTTGCTTTAAAATATGCATCCGTTTCGCTGACTGCGTTTACCAGGCGAAGTTGCTCATCAAACTGGGCTTTTGAGGCCGAAGCACCGGTGTCGATATCGAAAATAAGTTTTGCCAAATACCAATTCATATACAAATAATTTAATTTTTTAATAGGAAACAATTTCTACTCCGCCCATGAACACACGCCCGCGAAGGATAAGCGTTTTAGTATTGTCGGCACCAGTTACGCTAACCGGAGGCCGCTCGTCCTGTATTCCGCCAAAAACACAAACGATGTCCGACTTTACGATCCAGTTAGAAGGCACCATAAGCTTAATGCCGCCAAAATGCTGGTGAATGGTTATTACCGCTTCATTTACAATATCTGCCTGCATCAGATTAATTTCCGCGCCTCCAAAAGTGTTGTTTATTTCGCCGCCTTTAAAATCTTTACTGATTACAGTTTTAGTTGTGCCCGCAAAAATATTATTAAGTAAAATAAAATCGTCAGAACTGTTTTTCATGGTTTCACCAGCTCCTACATTCCAGTGATGATGACTGCCAAATTTATATTTCGCGTAATTTTTACACCGGTTCTTTGGTTTAAAGATGAGAACAAGTCCGATAACCAATAAAATTACAGGAACCTTAAACCTGTCGAATGAAAAAGCGGTAATAAGATCTCCTGCAAGAAAAATTCCACCGATTGTAATCAGTATGATCCATGCTGAGTTACGGAACTGGTGCTTGATACCGGAGATGACACCTATAACAATTAACAACACCGGCCAGGTGAAAATCCAGGATGGAACAAAAAAACCAAGCTCTCTGCAAAAGAAAAGAATTGCCGCTACAATTACTACTATTCCCGCACATATACGCCCTTTCTGCTGATTCTGCTGCCAGTTTTTAAAGCGTTCATCGTTTTGAAATTGATCCTTGAGGCTTGTCATTTTGTTAATTTTGATCAAAAGTAATTGGATTATCTTTGCCGGGTGCATACTCAATCGGTAAATGAATCAGAAAAGTCGGTAAATGAATACTTCTGTTTTATTCTAATAATTATCGCTGGCACAGTTTTCCTGTAAAAATATATTATGACGGATTCAAACTATAAAATACCTGCCAATACCCGGATAGGGCATGTGCATTTAAAAGTATCGAACCTGCAAAAGGCCCTTGATTTTTATTGTGGTCTGCTCGGCTTTGAAATCACTACGGCCTACGGACAGGATGCGGCCTTCATATCAGCAGGTGGATATCACCATCACATTGGACTGAACACCTGGTACAGTAAAAATGCGCCTCCTGCACCGCGTAATACTTCCGGCCTTTTTCATACGGCCATCCTCTATCCTACCCGTAAGGATTTAGCCATAGCGCTCGAACGGCTTAACGCTGCCGGCTATCCTTTAACCGGCGCGGCCGATCATGGAGTATCGGAGGCCTTATACCTTGATGATCCGGATCATAATGGCGTAGAATTATACTGGGATAAACCAAAGGAACAGTGGCCCACGAAAGCTGATGGCTCTTTGGAAATGTATACCAAAGCATTGGATCTGGCCGATCTACTGAAAGAAATAAAAGAAAAATAATTTACTTTTTGAGCAAATATCCTTTTTCAAGCGTTACGGTTTCTTTATCGCTTGTTTTAAGGTTAATGCTTTCAGTAATATCTTTAAATCCTTTTTTCTTAACTGATAAGGTGTAGTTTCCGCCTTTCATGGTGATGAAGTACTCACCATTTTCATTAGAGTTAGTGGATGCCACCTGGGCTCCAGAACCATCGGTAATTACTATTTCAGCATCCGGAAGACCATAGCCTTCGTATCCATCGCGAATAGTGCCTTTCAGGATACTTAACCCGCTGCTTACTTTCTTTTTTCCGTCTGCTTCCAGAATGGCGTAATCCTTTAAATCCACTTTGTAAATGTCGTTCTCCCCTAAACCACCTTTGCGCTCACTTGAAATATAAGCATATCTGGCGTCGGCGCTGATTGTCAGCTGTCCTTCTTTTGCACTGCTGTTAATAGGATATCCAAGATTAACCGGAGTGCTCCATTTACCGCCATTGTTAACCGTTTTGAAAACGTCGTAACTGCCCATGGTGTTAGGACCATTGCTGCAGAAAAATAAGGTTTTACCATCCGGCGCCAGGAACATGCCCGCTTCATCAAACTTTGTATTTACATCCGAACCAAGATTTACGGGTTTGCCCCATTCTTTTTTGTTAATACGTTCTACCATCCAAATGTCGCTGCCACCGAAGCCGCCCGGACGCTCGCTGGTAAAGAAATATTTTTTTCCATCCGGTGAAATACAAGCGCCGCCTTCCCAATAGCTGGACGCGATTGGCTTCCCAATAGGTTCAGGCGTTTTCCATTTGCCGCTGTTTACCTTGCTCACAAAAACATCGCCACCCCGCGATTCCTTATCATTAATATCGTTCTTATAAAGGAAAATTTGTTTTCCATCGGCAGAAATACTGGTGCAGGCATCGTGCGCCTTTGTATTGATTGAACCTGGCACCTCATCGGCCTTACCAAATTTTTTACCGGCGGAATCATAATTTGAAATAAAAATATCTTCGAAATATTTACCGTCCCCTTCAGCGTCTAATTCCGAATTGGTACTCTCCGGACGGCGTGTTGTAAACACCAGCTTGCTGCCATCAGCGGTAATGCAGGGGTTTTTATCGTCGTATTTGCTATTGACATCCGGGCCCAAATTTGTTACTTCAACTGCAAGTGGGGTTGCGATCATCTTTTTTGCATTCTGGCACTGACTTAATAACACATCCGCTTCATCTCCGTTTTCTTTGTCTTTGGACGTATTGTTTTTATACGCGGTAAATTCTTCAATTGCTTTGTCATACTCCTCTTCAGCCTGGTAAATCTTACCGAGCAGTAAATTTGTTTCATTCTTATAATTTTCCTTGCTGTCCTTCGCTTTCAGCAAATATTCTTTGGCTTTAGGAATATCCTTTAAACCGTAATGGCAATAGGCAATATAATAAAGAACCGTTCCATTGCCAGGCTCATTTTTTTCAATTTCACGATACGTGTTTAACGCGCTTACGTATTGGCCGGCATACAGCTTTTGTTTTGCTACGATCATCTTTGCAGCATCGCCTGCATCTTTAAACACGCCTCCGCCTTTTTTGTCCTTTTTTGTTCCGCCATCATCCTGCGAAAAGGCAAAAGAAGAAACCAATAAAAGAATAAGTAAAATTCTGGTCATAAGTTTTGTTTTAATCGATTCTAATTTACTAATTTAATTATGTTTCTATATAAAAAAAATATATTTTTATAATATGGCCAAATTTTTACATACAACTCTCTTTGAAAACCGCTTGAATAAAAAAACGTTTTGTACGATTACTGTTTTTGCATGCCTGGGAATGCTGCTTACTTTTGGTTGTGATAAAAAAGTGGGCCAGGATATTGGGGTGCCCTGCGACCAAGTGACGTTTACCAACAACATTGGCCCTCTTGTTAAGAGTAATTGCGCACTCAGTGGCTGTCATGCGGCCGGAACGCAACAAATACCGCTTTTGAATTATACCGATGTTAAAACCATAGCCGATGACGGGCGGATGAAAAGTTATGTAATTGACGGAAACCCTGAATTTATGCCCAAAGGCGGGCAGCTTTCCACGAAAGAAAAAGCACTCGTTGTTTGCTGGATAGATAACGGGAAGAAAGAATAAATAGTCAGACTTCAAAAAGTCATTTCCGCATGTTTATTCTTACTTTTCTTTCTTGATAAAGAAAAGTAACAAAAGAAAATCAAGGCGATTTGCCTCCCGATAGTTATCGGGATGAATTTTTCGCAACGCCCGCAATATCAAAAACCCATTTAACGAAAAATTCGGGTTCACACCAAATCGCCCTTTGCCACCGCACTGTCCGAGACGTAATCTAACCGCTAATAATTAGTCCCGCCTCTCAAAAAATCATTTTAAAAAATGAAAAGCAAGCGTTTAAGGGTATCGGTGATTGGCTGGGGTATTGCAATCTTTTGTAGCAATAGCTGCAGGCCTGGCTGGGCGGTTAGTTTGTTAGGCAGTTAGAAGAGAGCCTGAGCTGACAGCGGTTTTCTTTCGCTGCCTCTACGTCGCGAAAGAAAAATTGCCTTCAAAAGATTGTAAGGCTTTTGTCCCGATAGCTATCGGGATTGGCCGCCAAAAGTGACAAGAAAAATTCCCAAATTTTTACAGTGTTTGTAAGGCTTTCAAAAAATGTGAGATTAGCCTAACTAAACTTTCTTACGGATACTCACAACAATAGGCACACCGCTGAAATCGTATTTTTCACGAATCTTATTTTCTAAAAAGCGTTTGTAGCTATCGTTTACATACTGCGGTAAATTGCAATAGAACATAAATAACGGCTCGCCTTTTAACTGCGTAATGTATTTTATTTTTACTTCTTTTCCTTTGATAGAAGGTGGCGGCTGATTGTCTATTATCGGTAAAAGATAATCGTTCAGTTCCCTTGTTTTCACATGGCGTGTTTTATTTTCGTACACATACATGGCCACTTCCACAGCTTTCATGATCCGCTGCTTTTCGGTAACCGATGTAAAAATGATTGGAATATCCCTGAATGGGGCAATGCGTTCGCGGATTTTATCTTCGTATTCTTTTGCGGTATTGGTTTCCTTTTCTATCAGATCCCACTTATTTACAATAATGGCAAGGCCTTTCCGGTTTTTTTCAACCAGGCTTAATATACTCAGATCCTGGGCTTCAATCCCTTGTTCGGCATCAATCATCAGTAAACAAACATCACAACTTTCAATGGCATTAATGGTGCGCATTACGCTATAAAATTCAAGATCTTCCTGAACCTTTGCCTTGCGGCGCATTCCGGCTGTATCAATCAGCCAAAAATCATGTCCGAATTTTGTATAACGGGTATTAATAGTATCGCGGGTTGTTCCTGCAACAGGAGTCACAATATTCCGTTCTTCGCCGAGCAATGCATTCGTTAAAGAAGATTTTCCAACGTTGGGCCTTCCAACAATGGCTATGCGTGGGATATCAGCCTGTTCAATAGCACCTTCATCAGACGGAAAAGAAGCAACAATCTGATCAAGCAGATCGCCGGTGCCGCTTCCGGTAGCCGCCGAGATGGAGAACACTTCGCCAAGTCCGAATTTGTAAAACTCGGCTGAGTTGGGGGCACGTTCGTGGTTATCTACCTTATTGGAAACGACGATTGCTTTCTTTTTACTTTTACGGATGATGTTGGCCACTTCCTTGTCAAATTCAGTGATTCCATCGTTAACGTCTACTACAAACAAAAGACACGTACTTTCTTCAATGGCAATTTTCACTTGCTTACGGATCTCTCCTTCAAACACGTCTTCACTGCCTTTAATATAACCACCGGTATCAATAATACTGAACTCTACACCCTGCCATTCCACTTTTCCGTAGTGCCTGTCGCGCGTAACTCCCGATACCTCATCTACAATTGCTTTACGCGATTCGGTTAAACGGTTAAAAAGGGTGGATTTACCTACATTAGGTCGTCCTACTATGGCTACAATATTTGGCATGAGGCGGCAAAGGTACTAAAATAAGGCCAATTATCCGTTTGCAAAAAATAGTTGTTTAACGTATATTTGGTTTATGCCTAGAAAAACAGCCATTATTCTTCTGTTTAATTTATTATTTATGATCGTTTCAGGGCATAACGATTCTTTAACCAAAATAATAACACCACACCTTAATCCGGCGCTTCGTTTTACCGAGAACAAAGGTCAGTGGCAGGATCAGGTTCTTTTCAGGGCACAACTTGATGGTGGCGCACTTTACGTTGAAAAAAACTGTCTCACTTTTGATTTTTACGATAAAAATAAATTCAGGGAATTGCATCATGGCGGGATTGCAAAAGGAAAATATAAAGATCTTGATATTAAAGCCCATTCTTATAAATTATTTTTTGAAGGTTGTAACAGTGCTGCGCTTAGCGAAAAACGCCAGGAAGGTTCTGATTATGAAAATTTTTTTATAGGAAGTGATCAGCAAAAATGGAAATCGGGTGTAAAGAATTACCAGCAGATTTTTTTAAGAAACATTTACCAGGGGATAGATTATGAGGCGATCACTAGCACTCACGGCATCAAGTATAATTTTATTGTGAAGCCGAATACCAGCAGCTCACTGATTAAATTGCGCTACGAAGGTGTTGATCACATTAAAATAAAAAACGGAACGCTTGTTATTAAACTTAGTGTAAACGAAGTGATTGAGCACAAGCCTTATGCCTACCAGCTTATTAATGGCAAGGTGCAGGAAGTGAAATGTAATTATAAATTGAATGATAAAACCGTAAGCTTTGAATTTCCGGAAGGATACAACAAAGCCTACGAATTGGTGATTGATCCTGTTTTAGTATTCGCAGCTCAAAGCGGAAGTCTGGCGGATAATTTTGGTATGACTGCTACTTACGATGCTGCCGGAAATTTTTATACAGGCGGCACGTGTTTCGCCAACGGGTATCCTACTACTGTTGGAGCTTATTCTACAACCTTTACAGGCCCGGTTGCGCAGGGCAATACCGATGTGGTGATCACCAAATACAATCCAACTGGTAATGCATTATTATTTTCCACTTATATTGGTGGAAGCAGCGCTGAAATTGTTACCAGCCTGATCGTGGATAATAGCAACAATCTTTGTTTTTATGGCGCAACGGGTTCCGCTAACTTTCCCGTTACCAGTGGATGTTACGACAATACATTCAACAACGGATTATATCTGAGTTTTATTTATAACGGAACTACCTTTAACAACGGTACCGACATTTATGTTGCAAAATTTAATTCATCCGGTACCACGCTGATGGCCTCTACTTATTTAGGAGGAAGTAAGAACGATGGTGTTAATCACGTGAATACCTTATCGCCTCTGCCATTCCCGAATAATAATATTTTCGAATACCTGCCTGACTCTTTACAACATAATTATGGCGACCAGTACCGTGGCGAAATACAGGTAGATGTTTCCAATAACATTTACATTGCCAGCAGCACGCGCTCCTCCGATTTTCCAACGGTTAACGCTTTTGATAATACCCTTGGCGGAAAACAGGATGCCATTGTAGCTAAATTTAATTCGGCGCTTACTCAACTTGTATATTCAACTTTTCTTGGAGGAAGTTCGAACGATTGCGGAAATTCCCTGATCGTAAATATTAACCAGGAAGTTTATGTTACGGGCGGAACCTGCAGCCCGAATTTTCCTACAACAGTGGGAGCATACAGCCAGTCGTATTTCGGGGGCATAGCAGACGGGTACTTAACCCATCTTAGCGCCGGTGGCAATGCAGTTTTACAATCCACATTTTTAGGCACCTCTGTATATGATCAATCTTATATTGTGCAAAAAGACCGTTACAATAATATTTATACTTATGGCCAGTCGCTTGGAAACATGCCGGTAGTATCCACCACTTCTACCCCGGTTTATTCTGTTACCAATACCCATCAATTCATCACTCGCTTTAATAATACATTGTCCACTATAAACATGGCCACTGTATTTGGCAGCAATACGAACGGCATTGACATTTCGCCTTCGGCATTTGCGGTAGATAAATGCGATAATATTTATTTATCAGGATGGGGCGGGGCCATTGTTCCGCCAACCAGTCAGATCTCGAATATGCCTCTTGCTTCACCAACGCAGTCGACTACCGATGGAAATGATTTTTATCTGATGGGACTTTCACCAAATGCGGGAAGTCTTTTGTACGGATCCTATTTTGGCGGTAGTCTTAGTCAAGAGCATGTTGACGGAGGCACTTCGCGCTTTGACTCCAGGGGCGTCATCTATCAATCGGTATGCGCCGGATGCGGACAAAACCAGGACTTCCCGGTAACACCGTTCGCCTGGCCTTGTCCGAGTGTTACGCCCTGCACCCAGCCCAACAAATCCAACAACTGTAATAATGGAGTATTTAAAATTAACTTTCAACTCCTCATCACCGTTTCAACCATAAATACCAATACAGTTGCAGGCTGCACACCGCTAACCGTTAGTTTCACAAATGCAACGCCACCAACTGGAACCAACACTTCTTTTGTCTGGTACCTGGGTAATGGAAACACTACCACCACCAATATTAATCCAGTGGTAACGTATACCAACCCCGGCACGTACACCGTTTCACTTGTTGTAAATGATCCGGCCTCCTGTAATGTAAAAGACAGCGCGATCACTTTCATCACTGTTTATCCCGCTCCGGTGACGGCGTTTTCGGCAACACTTGCGCCCTGCACCAATTCGGTGACCCTTACCAACAACAGCACCGGAAGCTTATCTGCTAACCCTTATGTATGGAGTTTCGGGGATGGTACACCTACCTCTACATTAATATCTCCTTCACATACCTATTCTACTAATGGAACTTATACGATAAGTCTTACTTCGATGTCGGCCGGAGGCTGCACAACTTCGGCAACACAAACGGTCTCCATTTTTAATTTTACGCCAGCGGTTACCAGCGCGAGTATTTGCAGCGGATCAAGCGCTATTATAACAGCTACCGGGGGCACTTCTTATTCCTGGTCACCCTCAGCGGGTTTGAGTAATTCGGGTGCCGCCTCACCCGTTGCAAATCCAACCACAACTACGATCTATACGGTTATTATTAATAACAATCTGCCCGGTTACACCTGCAGCAAATCCCTTACCACTCAGGTGACTGTGTTTCAAAAACCCTCTGCTGCCTTTAGCGCGAGCATTAACCCGTGCGGTGGTGGTGTAAACTTTACAGATCTTTCCGTGTCAAATATTAGCACGTGGCAATGGACGCTTTCTTCCACTGCTACCAGCACAGTTCAAAATCCTTACAATTTTTATTTTTCAGGGGGCACGCATACCGTAACATTAATTGTTGTAAACACCGATGGCTGCAAGGACACGGCCCAGCAGGTTATTACAGTTGGTGTACCTCCCTCACTTTCTGTTAATGCCAGCAGCTTGATATGTGTTGGCAACACCGCGCAGTTGGGCGCAACAGGCGGCGGCAGTTATCAATGGACACCTACAGTTTCGATTGATTACGCCAACATAGCCAATCCAAGCGCTTCTCCGAGTATTACAACCACCTATTCAGTGGTAATAACTGCAACCAATGGCTGCGTATTTTTGCTTACCACAACTGTTAATGTGAGTCAATATTCTGCAGGACCTGTTTCGGCCATTGCTGATCCGCCTTATGTTATAACGGGCAACGGCACAACACTTATTTATCTTGGAGCTCCGGGTTCACTTGTAAGCTGGCTGCCCGGCGGAAGCACAACGCCCTCTACGGGGTATACTGTTAGCGCTACTCCCGACCGGCCCACCACTTATACTGCTGTTGTAAATACAGGCGCCTGTAACCAGAGAACCACAGTACATGTAGAGGCTTACACGGAAGGCTGTATAGATAAAGATGTTTACATACCAAATACGTTTACTCCTAATTCAGATGGCCATAACGATTTATTTATAGTGCGCGGATTAAAAGTACAGGAGGTTTATTTTGCAGTATATAACCGTTGGGGCGAAATGGTTTTTGAAACCACTGATAAAACAAAGGGCTGGGATGGCATTTACAAAGGCCGGCCGGCCGACGTGGGCGTATTTGGCTGGTATCTGAGAGTAAAATGCTTTAATGGCGAGGAAACGTTCAGAAAAGGAAACGTTACTCTGATAAGGTAATTGAGCGCCCGCAAAAAAATTTCCTTGAATATTTTATTTTTAGTACATTTGCACCTCCAAAACACGGTAGGTATAGCTCAGTTGGTTAGAGCATCGGTTTGTGGTACCGAGGGTCGTGGGTTCGAGTCCCATTACTTACCCAATCAAAATATATTCCCCCGCATTAGCGGGGGTTTTTATTTACAGAGCAAGCCTGTAAATTTATTTACAAGGATTGCGATGGAAATAAAAAAAACGTTAGGAATATATTTTGATTGGAGAACCTCCCCCAGGGTCCGGTGGAGCCAATCCCATTAATCTCAAGCTAAGCAACAGGCGTAGAAAATTTATTTTCTAAAGCATGTGAAAAACAAAAAAACTGCAAGTCTTATTTTTGATTGGAGAGCCTCCCCCAGGGTCCGGCGGAGCCAATCTCATTAATACTAAAGCAAAGCATAAAGCCTTGAAAATTTATTTTCAAAGGCGGGCGATAAAATAAAAAGCCCTATCAAGAAAGAAAAGTTAAAAGGATTTGAGGCTCGACAGCTTACCCGAGAAACATGCTTTGAAATTGTGATAAGCTTCTTCGATACTTTTGACGCCCAAAATCCCGATAGCTATCGGGACCAAAAAGCATTTGGGATGAAATACTAAATGCAAATCATTTTATTACTAACATACATTCGACCTTTATTGGAAACACTCTCTGGTTGTAATTCGTCACTTTATTGATTTACCCTAAGAAGCAAAAGGAAAAAAATTGATCTTACTCTTTTACCACCTTTTTTACAGCCATCAGCTTGCTCTATCAAAGACCTGTAAAAAGTAAATTCCGTCCGGCAGATGTTTTACATCAATACTTATTTCTTCTTTTACCGGGCTGTTTATTTTTAATACCTCCTGACCCAGTACGGTTACTATTTTTAATTGTACCTGCTCACTGTTAAAAGAGCCGTCTTCGAGTTTTAATTTTAATACATCATTAACCGGACTTGGATACATTTTAATGTTGCTCTTTTTATAACTATTGCTATTAATACCATTGATCATAACACAACCACCGACGCTATCGCAGCCCATGGTATCGGTTTTCATTAAACAAAACTTCTGTTGTGCGGTAGCAGGATACAATTGCACTGCATACGCAAAGCCACCATCATTAGTTCTTATGCAACTTGTGGCGCCCTGGGTACCACCTAAGCCTAAATCATAATACCTGGAATAAATACTATCAAGGTTAGAGTTAAATTTATAGAAAGTGTCTTTAAAGGTTGAAGGAGCAAAGAATTCGATACCGGAAGCATAAATGTTTAAAGTAATTGGGTCCTGGTAAGGTGCGCCTAAGCTATGCCCGTTGTCTTTTTCAGCACCATATAACTTACCATTCAATAGTGCACCATTCGTTTTGTCAATTTTCGCTAAGGTTGGACGACCTTTTTCAATTGTGAAATTCGAATTGTGGTAGGTGGTAACATTACCCGAAACTAAGAAGTTTCCATCATTTAAAGGTATTACATCATTAAAGCCGTTTATTGAATATGTATTGATAGAATATGTTTGATTGAAAGCAATATTTCCTAAAGTGTCAAATTTTAAGAGAAATCCTCTTACTCCAGGAACTGTATAGTTATAGCCACCTGTAACAACGAAATCTTTATCGTTAACGTTCAACAACTTTCGAAATAACGGATAATAAGAGGCCGTCATATTCCACAACCATTTATGCCATTTATAATTTCCGTTTTTATCTGTTTTCATTATAAACGGGCGGTTATAAAATTGGGTGCCGTTATCAAAGTATTTATACCCTATGCTTAGGATGCTGCTGTCGGACAACTCCGATGAACAAAAAAGATAACTCGTATCGCTCATTTGTGCGTATTCCTTTGTCCACAAGGTGTCGCCCGTAACACTATTTAATCTCACAAGGCAGGCCGTGGTATGAGCATAGGCTTTGTTATTCATCCCTGTAAACACTATGTTTTTATTTAAAGTTTTTAGAAAGTAATGGCTGCCATTACTATAAAACCCGTAATTATTAGCGCTTTTCGTTATTTTCTGCACTTTAACAGCACCAATGCTATCTGTTCTAATAAACCCAATGGCATTACTGTTTATACCAATTGAACTGTTCAGTAGTAAACCTGTTAAAACATAATCGTTATTAAAATCAAAAACATCGGTGCTAAAATAACTGCCGCTGGTATTGCCAAAATTATATTGTTTATTAAAACGAATGGTTTGCTGGGCCACAGTATAATTTGCTGCAAGTACAGATAACAATATTATAATACGGCCAATGGCTTTCATTTATACTTTGTATGAATTCGCAATTCAGTCCTCATTAAACTTATAGCAGGAGTTAGCATACCTAACTTATAGTTGAAATTAATCAATTTTTTTAATAATAGAACAGGATCAGAGATCTTCAAATTTTAACATGCTTCCGCAGGATTGCAAATCCTGCGGAGCCGTAATTTCCCGTTTATTTAAAATGATCATTCAACGGCTCAGCCACCGTTGAATTAGGCTGATTGATCTGCAGCAGCTCGCAAATTGTGGGGGCTATCTGTGTAATAGTGGTATAATTAAATGTAGAGCCTTTACTGATTCCTTTTCCATAAAACAATAAGGGCACGTGCGTGTCGTAATTATAGGCGGCTCCGTGTGTAGTTCCTTTCTCCGCGTAATCCATCCAGGCCGGGCGGAAAATAAAACAAACATTTCCACTCATGGTATGATTGTAGCCGTTCTGAATAAATGCCTTGTAATCGTTCTTCTCAAAACTTCCGTATTTAATCACCTTTGATGGATAGGCTTCAGCTATTCCGTTAATTGACAACAAAAATTTGCAGAGATCCTCTTCTACTTCATCTTTGTTTAACTTAAGCGTCGCAATTTTCTTTTCATTCAAAAAAACCTGCTCATTGCTTACGTTTGCCAGCAC
>JACDDR010000190.1:555-3025 GCA_013816895.1 Bacteroidota bacterium | reverse complement strand
ATATAATAATTAGGATAACTAATCCCAACACGGAGGTCTTCAATGTGATACACCACTTTTGGCAAACTCCACTTTAAATCGCCTGCGTTCATTATTTGCTCGTAGTGTTCCGTTTTAAAATAATTAGCCATCAATTCGGCGTCACGACGTTCATCGTAATTTGCTTCTACGCCTGTAACCTCGCTCATGTCGAACCCACAGGTAAAAGTAGTAAGGCGATTGACATGAGATGAAGCGATGGCCGTAATTGACCCCGAATCCATGCCGCCTGAAAGATAGGATCCTACCGGCACATCGGAAAGCATCTGCCGTTTTACCGCTTGCTGAAATAGCCGTTTTGTTTCGCTAACCGAATCCTCAAACGTCATTTTTTCGTCCGGCTCCGAAAAGTCATAGTCCCACCAGGGGTTGTGTATTACTTCCTTTGTATGTTCGTTGATGCAAACAGTATTGGCAGCGGGAAGCATAAAAATATTTTTAAAAAGCGTAGTATATGTAAATTGGTTTTGAAAGGTAAAGTACTCGTTTAAGGAATGAAGGTTTAATTCGTTTTTAAATCCAGGGAAAGCAAGAATGCCTTTTATTTCAGAACAAAATAAAAGAATATTGTTTCCAAAATAATAATATAAGGGCTTAACTCCGTAGCGGTCTCTGCTTAAATATAATTGTTTGGATACTTTATTATAAGCGCCAACGGCGAACATGCCGTTCAGTCTTTTAAAAAATCCAACTCCATATTCTGCCAGCCCTTCAGTAATCACTTCCGTGTCGGTATTTGAAATAAACGAATGCCCTAATGCGCTTAATTCTTCTTTTAATTCCTGGAAGTTATAAATGCAGCCATTAAACGTAATTACCCATTCGCCGTTACGGCTTTGCATCGGCTGCAAACCTTTATCGGAAGTGTCTAAAATGGCAAGGCGTTTGTGGCCTAATGAAACATTTTCATGCAAAAAGTGTCCTTCTCCATCGGGGCCGCGATGCGCCACGGCATGAGTCATTAAGCGAATCTCGGTTTCGCTTGCCATTTTATTATTCAGCTTAAATATACCTGCTATACCACACATTTATTTATTTGTATCTCTCCAATCAATTAATTTTAGCAGGCCTTGTTCCAAAGTATAGTTGTATTTGAATCCCAGTTCTTTTTCTGCTTTTACCGGAGAACCAATTCTATTTTGAACCAGTGCTCTTGCATCATCAGCACTATAAGGTTTGTAGGTGACCTTAAGATCAGATTTTTTTAATCTGAGAATTAAATCACAAAGTGTTTTAATGGATGTCTGAACTCCTGTGCCTACATTATAAAATCCAAAATCCACATCACTAACAAGAGCTTTAATATTACACTTTGCAACGTCCTCAACATAAATAAAGTCATAAGATTGACTTCCATCACCATTAATTACCGGAGCCTCATTGGCATCGATCTTATTAAGCATAATTGGCACCACTCCCGTATAAGCCGCAGTTTGATCCTGATGCGGACCAAAAACATTCATATAACGCAGTCCGATTACCTGTAATCCATAACGATCGTTGAACGCAGTTGCCATAGCTTCACCTGCTATTTTGGTTGCACCATAAAAATTTTTGTTATTGAACGGGTGACTTTCAGTCATTGGCAGTTCCACAGCGTCCCCATAAACTGATGCTGATGAAGACCAAACTAACTTCTTGATTTTATTATTTACGCAGGCCTCAAGTACATTAAAAGTTCCGGCAATGTTTACATCAAAGGCGGTTCTCGGAAAATCTTTACAGTGTAACAGCCACATTGCGGAAAGGCAGATAACATAGTCCATACCTTCCATAGCTTTATTTAAAATATCAATTTCCCTTATATCACCGCCAACCGGAAATATTGAACAGCGTTTGTCTTTAAGAGAATCTTCCAGATATTCTTTTTTACCGCGGGCAAAATTATCATACACAATAATCTGGCCTGCATCTGTTTTTAGTAATTCGGCAACAACAAAGCTTCCTATAAAGCCTGCGCCACCAATAACAAGAATTTTTTTGTCTTTTATATTAATCATTTTGCTTATTTATTTCCCAATTTCCGTCTACCCTCAAAGTCCCTAAAGAAACATTCAGAGGGTAACGGGAACTGTTATTTTCCGTAATGGGTAAAACTGTTACTATTTTAATACGTTCCACCAAATCTAATGTATGACCCGTGCCATTCATATCATGAATGCCGAGGTAAAAACTATATTGTCCTGGCAAAAGTTTAGGGTCAAGGTTAACAGATATTTTATATTTTCCGTCTTCAAATTCAATATTTTCTTTTTTAATATCAAAAGAGGAAGTGTAAGAGACGCGATTTTCAAAGGTGCCAATAGAAAAATCTATAATTGCATTTTTAATATTGCGGTATATTTGTATTTCTAATTCAATTTTAAAAGGCTCTTCGTAGTATAGTGTGTTTACGGAGTCATTCTTTTTGTTTTTTATTACTATCGAGGTA
>JACDDR010000190.1:0-545 GCA_013816895.1 Bacteroidota bacterium | reverse complement strand
GAGACGCCGGAGCCTGTTTTCAGATACTCATCAATGCCATGTATTACATCGCCATCGTAAGCAACTGTTCCGTTTTTAAGCACCAAAGCTCGGGTACATAATTGTTTAACCGCAACCATTGAATGACTTACAAAAATTACTGTTCGGCCCTGGCCACTTACATCTTTCATTTTTCCTAAGCACTTGGCCTGGAATTCTGCATCCCCTACAGAAAGAACTTCGTCAACTATTAATATTTCAGGGTTTAAATGTGCAGCAACTGCAAATGCCAGGCGAACATACATGCCTGAGGAGTAACGTTTAACAGGTGTATCAATATAGCGTTCCACCCCGCTAAAATCAATAATGGCGTCAAAGCTACTTTTAATTTCTTTTTTACTCATTCCAAGTATGGCGCCATTTAAAAATATGTTTTCGCGGCCGCTAAGATCAGGATGAAACCCTGTTCCAACTTCCAGCAAACTGGCTATTCTGCCTTTAATTTTTATTTTTCCGGTACTGGGGCCCGCCACTCGTGACAGAATTTTCAGCAATGTTGATTTACC
>JACDDR010000100.1 GCA_013816895.1 Bacteroidota bacterium | reverse complement strand
ATTCTTTTGGAAGAATCCCTTCGATTTTTGACTTAATATCCAGTCCTTCGTAAGTCTTAGGTAACTGGCGGTTGTCGAACATGAAAGGCTTGCTTATCATTATCACATGTTTTTTACGTTTAGGGTCTATCATAGACAACCCTTCAATACGAAGACCTTTCTTTTTTAAGGTTCCGTACTTACTTTCAAAGTGTTTTAGTATTTCAAACATGAGTTTATTGGAATTGGACTTCAAAGATAGGCATATAATTGTTAATAACTTTATTTTTTAGACGAATAGATTTTTCTTAAGGACTAAAGAAAGTTAACAGCCTGTTACTAACCTGTTGGCAAACTGTTAACAAGGCGTGACCGCCGCATAACACACTGAAAAATAACAAAATACAAGCGTTCGGAAATTAACTCTCCGATTTAACAGTGCATTAAAACATTAGACGAATTTTGGAAAACAATCGATTAATTCGATCAATCGTTTTTATAGACCAGGATGTTGAAAACGTAAGGATTTATCCGTTTGATCTGGTCGCTTCGCTTTAATCCTTTTGCCATAGGCTTTTTGCCTGAAGTGCGTATGCTATCTGCGCCCTGATCGTGGATAGAACGAATGATCTCAATGGATTTTACTGCAAAACCGGTAGCTTCGGCGCTTGTAACCTTGCCCCTGATGAGCCCTATCACATTTCCCTGGTCGTCCAGTAACGGACTTCCACTATTACCGGGATTAACCGGGATAGATACCTGGTACATCGTAGTATCGTTGCTGTAACCGCTCAAAGAGCTGAGAGCTCCTTCGCCGTACACCATATCTTTACGCGGGTAGCCAAGCGTAAACACTTTTTCGCCTATATCAGTGGTTTTGCCTGACAGGGAAAAAGGAACATTCCAGTTTTTGGTAACTTCTTTGTTGTCTATTTTTAACACCGCAAGATCTAGTCGCGGATCGGTTAGCACCACCTTGGCAAGGGTTCTTTCAAGACCTTTGTTTTCCACGAATACACTATCGGCGCCGTTAATAATATGGTAACTTGTAATAATGTAACCGGCGTTATTAAGAGCGAAAGCACTGCCTTCCATATTGGCCGGCGCGTGTACGGGTTTCTGGCTTCCTTCTTTAATACCTTCAACAATGGCTTCGTTGGAAGCCTTTAGCTTTAATCCTAATTCGGTGATTTGATTGCTGGTTTGCTGCACCCCTGGAGTAAGTACCGCTACAGTGCCCAAAACAACTATCAGCGCTGTACTTGCTGCAACAAGGGCCGTTTTACCGTAATGCCTGATAAATGAATCCTTTTTATTTATAGAAATAACCTTTGCATCGCCGCCAAATTCTTTTTCATGAATAAGGTTCATCTGCGATTTTAGTTTTTCAATTTCGTTATGCTCTTTAAGGGCTGCGATTAAAGTTTTATGTTCGTTAAACGCATTTGCAAAAACCTCATCGGCAGCCAGACGGCTTTCAAAGTCCGATGTTTCCTGGGTTCCCAGGTTTCCGTTTAAATAATTATCAAATAAATCTGTGTTCCTCATTTTCTTTCTATTTCACTTTGTTCAACAGTTGGGCTATCAAAAAACGATTTTTTTAATCGTTGTAAACATTTATACTTCTGGTTCTTTGCGTTATCGGCATTTGTATAGCCAAATTTTTCCGCGATCTCATCCATGCTCAGCTTCGTTATGTAAAAGTCCCTGATCAGTGTGGCACAGGGCTCTCCTAACTTAGCCAGACTTTGATTCACCTTCTCAAAATCTTTTTCCTTTTGCTCATGCAGCGAAACATCCTCGCTTACATCCGCTATCTCTCCTTCCTCATCTTCTCTGAACAAAAACGTTTGCCCGTTTTTTTTCAGTTGTTTAAGCCATAAGCGTTTTGCAACCGAATAAATAAAGGTCTGCAACTGGCAGTTCAGTTCAAACTGGGGCTTTTTTACGTTCTCGTACAAAACAATTATTGTTTCCTGATAAACGTCCTTAGCCGCCTCGGAAGTTCCGCTATTATTAACAACAAGTTTAAGAACGAGATTATAGTACTTTTTGTACAAAGCTGTCAGTACCTCGTTGTTACCCACACGCAAGCCTTGTAAATACTGGCTGTCGGTAAGCTGCAAATTTGGTTTTGACATTGGTGCCTTGTTAAGGTTAATACAGATTTTTGCTAAAGGTAACCCGATTTTGGCTTATAGTTATTTGTTAATAGTTAATAGTTTGGTCACGGACTAAACCCCGACAAATTTATTCAACTGATAACCAACAACATATAACATTTTCTCAGAAAAACCGAAAAAATGGGGTTACCTATTTAAAAATTAGGTATCAATAGAAAATTAAACAAAAACCCTATACAAAATGAAAAAAGTAATGTCAATTATCGCTGTAGCTTTATTTACTGCTACATTCGTATCATGTGGTCCTTCAGCTGAAGAAAAAGCTAAAATGGACGAAAGAGCTAAAGTTATTTCAGATTCTATCGCAAACGCTATCAGCGCTTCTATGAATGCTGCTACTACTGAAACTCCTGCTGATACTACAGCTGCTCCAACTGCTACTACAGCTCCTGCTGAAGAAGCTCACCACTAAGAATTTGTGTTAGTTAGCTGATTAGCCCTACGCCTTGCGCGTGGGGCTTTTCTGTTTTAAAATATGTTTCTTACTTTTGTTTTGTATGAAAACAACTATCCTAAGTTTAAGCCTGGTGCTGTTATTACTCCAGGTGTCCTGTGGCCCCGCTGCAGAAAGCCGCGAATCCATGCAGTCACGCGCAAAACATGTGGCCGATTCCATTGCAAATTCCATTAAGGCTTCCATGGCCGAAGCAGAAACCCCCGGACCCGCCATTAATACCGTAAAGATTGACACCGCGGCAGCCAAAACACCTTCGGCTCCGGCTAAATAATTTTTATTTTATTTTCTTCCCCTTGTATTCTCTGTTTATAACAGGGCCCTGAGAATTAGTTTAAAAAAAGCAAATACCTGTTGCATTCCAACATTTTAACCCTGATTTAGCGTAACTTTGCACCCATTATGGAAATTACAGTTCAACAGGTTATTGATGCTTTAAAATATGTGGATGATCCGGATCTTAAAAAAGACCTGGTTACCCTAAACATGATAAAAGATGTGGTGGTAAATGGTAAAAACATTTCCTTTACCGTGGTGCTCACCACTCCCGCATGCCCCATGAAAGACATGATTCACAACGCCTGCATGAACGCCATTTTGCATTATGTGGATAAAGAAGCTGCCGTGAAAATAAACATGACGGCCACTGTTACTTCGAAAAAAGAAAAAGATGAAACCACGTTACGCGATGTAAAAAATATTATCGCCATTGCCAGCGGAAAAGGCGGCGTAGGAAAAAGCACCATTGCTGCCAACCTTGCGCTGGGCCTCGCCAAACAAGGAGCTAAAGTAGGTCTTGTGGATGCAGATATTTACGGGCCTTCGCAACATATTATGTTTGGCGTTGAACGCGACATGCCCGGCCCGGCAGAGTTTAACGGACAGAAAAAAATGTCGCCGGTAATAAGTTACGGTGTAAAAATAAATTCAATTGGTTTTTTAGCTGGTCCAAACCAGGCCATTGCCTTACGCGGACCAATGGCTACCAAAGCGCTTTCACAATTGTTTTACGATACCGTTTGGGGCGAATTGGATTATTTAATTGTTGATCTTCCTCCGGGCACCGGTGATATTCAAATAAGCTTATGCAGCCAGGTGCCATTAACGGGCGCAGTGATCGTGTGCACACCGCAGGCAGTAGCGTTATCCGACGCGCGAAAAGGAATTGCATTGTTCCAGTTGCCGCAAACCAATATTCCTATATTAGGTTTAGTGGAAAACATGGCCTGGTTTACGCCTGAAGAATTGCCGAATAGCAAATACTATATTTTCGGAAAAGAAGGGGTGAAAGAACTTGCCGAAGAATTACAAGTCCCTTTACTCGCGCAGATTCCTTTGGTGCAAAGTGTTCGTGAGGCTTCCGACATTGGAAGACCGGCCGTGATGCAGGACAATACCGCACAAGCTTTGATTTTTATGGAACTTGCTCAGAATGTAGCTCAACAGGTTGCAATAAGAAATGCAGGTCTGGTTGAAGCGTAAAATTAAAACTTGTTATTTTTTGGCCGCACAGCATCAATAAATGATGGCCTAGACATGCTCTCAGGAACTCTTTGGTTGAATCAAACTATAAAGTATTATCAAGCCTGAACCGCTTGAAATTCGCAATTAAATGTTAGTTTTGTCTTATCCCCTGCTTTTATTTTTTAACGATATTTTATTTTTCTTAAATGAATAATAAACAAATACAGCTGCTCGTAGATGTTCTCAAAGAATATTCGAAAGGAAATTATTCGATCGAACTTCCATCAGGTTCGGATGACCTTGCAGATGAGATCCGGGACATACTTGCAGAGTTAAAAAAAACTTTGGCTTCCAATGAGCATTTACCCTTGCAGCAGGCCAGGATAAAAAAAATACTGGACCTCATTCTTCAATACGCCTCTTTTAATTTTTCAGAAAAGCTTGAAATAAGCGGGGGTTCAGATGACCTTGACAAACTTGCCGCCGGCCTGAACACTTTAGGCGAAGTATTTGAAAATAAAATTCAGGAAGTATATCAAAGCAACGAGCAATTTAAAAAATTAACCGTAGTTCTTGAAACCACGGCTGATTCGGTTACAACCATAACTCCTGAAGGCATCCTGGCAAGCTGGAACAAAAGCGCCGAGCGCATTTATGGTTATACTGCCCAGGAAATGATTGGCAAGCGGCCGGATGAAACCCTTCAAACAGATGACTCAAAGGCTGAATTCAGAAACGTGCTTGAACAGATTAAAAACGGAAAAGGTGCCATTGATTTTCAAACAAAAAGGCGGCGCAAGGATGGCAAAATAATAGATGTTTCCATTACCCTTTCGCCAATTTATAACGACAGAAAAAAACTTGTTTCCATTTCGGCCATTTCGCGTGATATCAGCGCTCATAAAGCCAGCGAACAAACTCTGCGGGAAAGCGAAGAACGTTTTCGTTTGCTTGTTGAGAGCATAAAAGAATATGCCATCTTTAAAATTGATCCCGATGGAAATGTTTCAAGCTGGAACAAGGGAGCGGAATACATGACCGGTTACACCGAAAAGGAAATTACCGGTAAACACATTTCAGTTTTTTACACCAAAGAATCCATACAAAAAAATGAACCTCAAGAGGATCTTGAGACCGCTCTGGAAGATGGCTTCCAGCGAAGTGTTAGATGGAAATTAAAGAAGGATGCTACATTGTTTTACGCGGAATCGGTATGTACACCTTTTTATAACGATAAAGGAGAGTTGAAAGGTTTTTCCAAAGTAATAAAAGATATTACTGAGAAACAAAAACTGGATGATGCGTTCAGGGATCAGCGTGAGCAAATTGAAACCATTATTGCAAACGCTCCCAGCGGGGTAATTGTAATAAACGAGAAGGGCGAGGTGCTTAAATGGAATTCAAAGTCAGAACAAATTTTCGGTTGGAAATTAGAGGAAGTAATCAACCAACCTATGCATAAGTTTATAATGCCCGAACGGTACGTATCGGCTCACTATCATGGCTTGCACCATTATTTGAAAACAGGAGAAGGGCCTATTCTTAATAAAACGATTGAAATAACAGCAATGAGGCGCAATAAAGAAGAGTTTCCCATTGAGTTGGGAATTTCTTCGGTACGTGCAGGAGCCAACTATTTGTTTATCGCATTCATTAACGACATCACCGAGCGTAAAAAAGGAGAGGAGCAGCTGAAAAAAACCTATGAGGCCCTTAATCTTTCGAACAAAGAACTGGAAGCGTTTACTTATTCTGTGTCGCATGATTTGCGCGCCCCGGTAAGAGCAATACAAAGCTATTCGGAGATCTTAAAAGAGAAGCTGAACAATACGCAGGACGAAGAAAGCAAGGCGCTTATGAACTCCGTTATCAGAAATACAAAAAAAATGGCGCAGCTTATTAACGATCTTCTGGAACTCTCCCGCCTCGGGCAGACAGAAATTGATAGGGAAGTAATAAGTGTTAACAAGGTTGTAGCCACTGTATTGGAGAGCTTAAAAGATAATGAGTCCTTTAAAAAAACAAAGTTTTCTGTTTCTGATTTGCCGGAAGCCTACGCCGATTTTAACCTTATGATTCAGGTCTTTCAAAATTTAATATCCAACGCCGTTAAATACTCTTCGCTAAAAAAGGAACCTGTTGTAACTATCAGCTCTTTACAAAACGATAACAACACCGTGTATTATGTGAAAGATAACGGTTCGGGCTTTGACATGAAATACTACGATAAATTATTTGGCGTATTTCAGCGTTTACACAGCCAGGAAGAATTTGAAGGAACCGGCGTGGGTTTAACGATTGTGAAACGGATAGTGGACAAGCATCATGGGAAAATATGGGCCGAAGCTGAAATTGAAAAGGGAGCCGCTTTTTATTTTTATATCAGTAAAAATTGATGTGGCACGAAAGCGACAGGCGGTAAAAAATTGCGTTATTTTGGCAATCCGACAGAGTTTTGTATCTTTATGTTATGTCAAATATCAAAGACTATATTTCAAAAGATCCGGAAGTTCTCGGGGGCCAAGTTGTGTTCAAGGGAACACGTGTCCCTGTTAACTCGCTTTTTTGGCATCTTGAAAAAGGCATCTCACTTGACGACTTTTTATCAGATTTTGACACCGTTACTAAGGAACAAGCCATAGCAATTCTTGAAATTGCATCAAAAGATATCGAGAAACTCTATGCTTCTGCTGCTTGACGAAAACCTTCCAAAAAAGTTAAAACACGACTTTTTGGGACATCAAACATTTACCATTCGGGAAAAAGGTTGGACTGGGGTAACAAACGGAAACCTTCTTAAATTAATGGCAGAAGAAAAGTTTGACGCTCTAATCACCTTTGATCAAAATCTCCAACATCAACAAAATTTCAAAAAACACACCCTCACGGTATTTGTATTAGTTGCGCCGGATAATAGTTACCTGACATTAAAAGGTTTGGTTCCGAAAGTTCTAACGCTGATTGGCGACGGATTAGTTTCCGGACCCATTGAAGTTCGACTATAACGGTCTGCGCCTTCGCTGTAGCTACGGTGCAGGCGCTCCAAAAGATCACAAAAACATTTCGATGAAAAACTAAATGCCTAACTCAAAAAAGCTTTTTTGAAAGGCAATTAAATAGCTTGTTGAATGGATAACTTACTGTTCGTTCTTACTTTTTAAATTCGTAAGCATGTTTTCCACCAGTCCGGGTAAATCGTATTTTTCTTTCCAGCCCCAATCGGCGCGGGCTTCTTTATCCAGAATGCTTTTAGGCCAGCTATCGGCAATAGCTTGTCTAAAATCGGGTTTGTAGGTGATTGAGAAATCCGGTATATGCTTTTTAATTTCTGCCGCTATTTCTTTCGCACTAAAACTTATGCCTGATAAATTATAACCACCACGTATTTTAATGTTTTCAGCGGGAGCGTGCATGATCTCGATAGTGGCGCGGATAGCGTCTTCCATGTGCATCATCGGCAAAATTGTGTTCTCGCTTAAAAAACATTCGTAAGTTCCGTTCTTTAAAGCTTCGTGAAAAATATGAACCGCATAATCCGTTGTTCCTCCACCAGGCGCGCTTTTCCAGCCTATGAGGCCCGGGTAACGTAAGCTGCGCACATCCACATTATGCTTTTTAAAATACCATTCGCACCAGCGCTCACCGGCCTGCTTGCTTATGCCGTAAACCGTGCTTGGCTCCATTACCGTGTATTGCGGGGTGCCTACCTGCGGCGTTGTTGGTCCGAATACCGCAATGGAGCTTGGCCAGTAAATTCCTGCAATGTGTTTTTCCCTTGCCAGTTCAAGAACATTAAAAAGGCTTTCCATGTTCAGTTTCCAGGCAAACATTGGGTTTTGCTCTCCTGTAGCCGAAAGCATGGCCGCCAGGTGATAAATATGAGTGATGCCGTGCTTTTTAACAATTTCGAAAAGCGCTTTTTTATCCAGTGCATCCAGTGTTTCGAAAGGGTTGTTGGCAAAGGCGTTTGAATTTTTAAGGTCGGAGGCTACTACATTACTGCTTCCGTACATTTCGGAAAGTTTGGCCGTTAGCTCCACGCCAATCTGGCCACCAGCGCCTATTATTAGTATTTTTTGGATATCGGTTACCATGGGTCAATAAAGGCTTTAAAACAATTTTGAGTATCTTTACAAACCTAATTATATTTTTTGATTTTTAGAAGTTTTGATTTTTAGATTTAATGGTTCAATCTACAATTCATCAACCCTGAAATTCTAAAATTAGGATGTTGATAGTATAACCTGCAATTATTTTTATCAATGGCATTATTAGTAAACCGAACAGATAAAAACGTTTTAAAGCAACGTTTAAAAGAAGAAACCGTATTGCGAAAAACCATTTCGTTTTACCGGTATGTAACTATTCCCGATCCTCAAAGTATTCGCGACGAATTATTTAAAACCTGGAGCAGCCTTAATTGCTTTGGCCGCGTATACATTGCACACGAAGGCATTAACGCGCAAATGAGTGTGCCTGAAGACCAGTGGGAGACTTTTGTAATCTATCTTAATACCTTTAGTTATTTTAAAGCTGTGCCCATTAAATTTGCGGTAGACGGAAACGGAAAATCGTTTTACAAACTAATTATTAAAGTGCGCGAAAAAATTGTCTCCGATGGGATCATAGATCCGGATTTCGACCCTTCGAACACAGGCGCCTACCTTAACGCAAAAGAATTTAACGAAGCCATGCAGGATAAAGACACCATTGTGGTGGACATGCGCAACCATTACGAAAGCGAAGTGGGAAGATTTGAGGGCGCGTTTTGTCCCGATGCTGATACTTTCAGGGAAGAACTTCCACAGGTGATCGAACATTTAAAAGGCAAGGAAGATAAAAAAATACTCATGTACTGCACCGGCGGCATACGTTGCGAAAAGGCCAGCGCTTACTTTAAATACAAAGGATTTAAGGATGTGAACCATTTGCAGGGCGGGATCATTCAATACGCCAAAGAAGTAAAAGAGCAACAGCTCGACAGTAAATTTGTTGGCGTAAATTTTGTGTTTGATGAAAGGGTTGGGGAGCGGATCACCGATGATGTGATCTCGAACTGCCACCAATGCGAGCAGCCTTGCGACACGCACGTGAACTGCAAGAATGACGATTGCCACCTTTTGTTTATCCAGTGCGCTGCCTGCGCTGAAAAAATGAATGGTTGCTGTACTCCCGAATGCGTGCATGTGGCCTCGCTGCCAATTGAAGAACAGCGCGCGCTGAGAAAAGGAAGAATGAAAAATGGTCCCGAATGCCTTGCGGTTTACAAAAGCCGTTTAAGGCCAAAACTGGCCGAGTCCCGATTGCTATCTGGAAAAAAATAATATATCTTTAAAATAAAAATTATGAAACGATTGCTGAGTTTAAGCCTGCTCCTTCCTTTTTTATTTTGCAGCCTGTCCTGTAAAAAAACAAAAGAAAAGGTGGATGAGCTTACTGAGTTCGACATCAGCTATTCCAACAACATCAGCGTACCATCGCAAACCATGAGCATGAACGTGCCGGTTGATTTTACTACACCTGATGTGCCTACGCAATCCGTTTCCAAATTCTCAGAACACAAAACCACGGAGGATCTTGTGAGTGAAATTAAATTTACCAAAATGCGCGTTTCAGTAAGCAGTGGGAATCTTGATTTTTTAAAATCACTTTCCGTTTATGTAAAAGCTTCGGGAGTGGGCGAACAATTAATCGCTACAAAAAATCCCATTCCTACCGGTTTAACTACTTTGGATCTTGACCTGCAGGATGTGAACATTAAAAATTTCATTATTCAGCCAAATATTCAATTCAGGGTTACTGTTACCATTGACGCTTCCACACTTGCCGGGCAAACGCTTAACCTTGCCGAAACCGCACACGTAAAAGCCACACTTATAAAATAATTAAAAAACCGCTCATGCCTATCTATCATAAACTCGGAGATTTTCCACAAAAAAGACATACTATTTTTCAGGATCCAAAAGGAAATTATTTTTATGAGCAATTGTTTGGCACCGAAGGATTTCATGGCATGTCCTCTTTGCTGTACCACGTTCACCGGCCTACACAGGTTAAAGAAATATTAAAAAGTTATTCGGTTGCTCCAAAAATTGCGGTGGATAAAAACATTAAAGCCCTGCTTTTAAAAGGCTTTGAAATAAAACCAACGGCCGATTTCCTGGAAAGCCGCAAAGCTCTTCTGGTAAACAGTGACTGCCACATTGGCCTTGCCGCGCCAACAAAAAGCCAGACAGATTATTTTTATAAGAATGCTGATTGCGACGAAATGCTTTTTATTCATAAAGGAAAGGGTACGTTAAAAACGTTTATGGGTAATATTGATTTTGTGTATGGCGATTACCTGATCATTCCGCGCGGCATGATCTATCAGATGCATTTTGAAACCAGCGATAACCGTTTGCTGTTTTGCGAAAGCACTTCTCCGTATTATACTCCCAAGCGTTATAAGAATACACAGGGCCAGTTGTTAGAACATTCGCCGTTTTGCGAACGCGATTATAAATTGCCTGTGATGGGCGAAGTGCATGATGAAAAAGGTGATTTTATTGTGAAGATAAAAAAGGAAGGCATGATGCATGAAGTGGTGTATGCCACGCATCCCTTTGATGTGGTGGGTTGGGACGGCTATAATTTTCCGTGGGGTTTTTCCATTCACAACTTTGAACCTATAACGGGTCGCGTACATCAGCCGCCGCCGGTACATCAAACATTTGAAACCGCTTCGTTTGTAGTGTGCAGTTTTTGTCCGCGTTTATACGATTATCATCCACGGTCAATTCCGGCTCCTTATAATCACAGTAACATTGATAGTGATGAAGTATTGTATTATGTTGATGGAGATTTTATGAGCCGCAACAATATTGAACAAGGGCATATTACCCTGCACCCGAAAGGCATTCCGCACGGCCCGGCGCCCGGAGCTATGGAGCGCAGCATTGGTCAAACTGAAACGCAGGAGCTTGCTGTGATGATTGATACTTTCAGGCCTTTAATGGTAACGCAGGATGCTGTTGCGATTGATGATGGGAAGTATTATAAGAGTTGGGTGGAATAGGGTCTCGACTCCGCTCGACCTGTTCTCGACTCCGCTCGAACTGACATCCCGGTTCTGTCAGTTCGAGTAGCGCAGTAAAATGGAGCGTATCGAGAACTGTCTTCGAAATCACTTCTCGATACGTTTCTCCTCTCGTCGAAACTACTCGAAGTGACATGCTTGTGTAAACTTCGACATTTAACCTTTCTGCCTGACGTTTCGCTCATATAGCGCAACGGACAAAGGCTTGCTTCGTCACCAATTAATGAAAAACAACTATCTTTTTGAGAGGGTTCCCGTTTGCTTCGCCTGACTGAAGTATATAGACACCGTTAGGTAAAATTTTCATATCAAATTCTTCATGAGAATCCATGGTGCGTTTTACGCAGGTTTTTCCTGAAAGATCTTTTACAATTACAGATAAGGGATAAGACAGAAGTGCTGTTTTTAAAATACAGTTTTCTCCATCAAACAAAACAGAATTAGGATTCGATTGTTCCTCCTTAATTTCTGTTGTTACGGTACCTTTGATCAAGGGAAAAATAGCTAAGTCAATATTTTGACTTATGCTGAAATTCCAGTTGCTATGAATGGAGCCCCACACATTATTTACCGCTTTTTCCCATGACTCAGAGGTTGAAGAGTTACACGTGGTCTTGGTGCTGAAAATAGCCGTTGTGTCGCCCGCGTTATTTGGCAGCACTACCGACATAACAAAGTTTCCGGTTAAGACAACAGGAACACTGAAAGTAAATACCGTGAAGCCGCTGTTGTTTAGCTGGTATTGAGGCATTAGGCTGGTGCTTGCAATAACACTGGTTGTGGGAGCGCCCGAGGCATAGCCATATATTTTTACTTTGGTGCCGATAGAAGAGCTTGTTCCCGAATAAGCGCGCTTAAGTAAAACAGCACATCCTGTAATGGTTGTTGTGGAGTTAACAAGATAGTGCTGAGCTTTTTCAAGATCGCCATAAATATTCGTACCGCTTACATAACCAGAATCATGAGGCACTTTAACATCCGCGTAATATAATACCAGGGCCGATGAAGGATTTGTAGTATAGCATGACATGGAAAAAGAAGCAGGCTTAAGCGTATCAGTTAGAGCTGCAGAAGAAAAAATTTCGTTGCTGCTGTTTTGTTTATCCGCTTGAAACTCTTCAAATGAAGAGGCCCCTTGTTTCTGGTTTTGACCGTTTAAGGAAATCACAAGCGCAAAAAAAAATAATATGATCAGTTTCTTACTCATCATAAGCAGGTCGCAAGTTCAAGGCCGCCAACCTTTTTCATCTTAGCGCTTCCAATAGCGTTTATTTGCTGAATGGTTGGAATTGTTCCCTGACCATATCCCGAGCCCGGAAAAACAAAATAATCAATGATCCCCGAACTGGTGCCACCAGTTTTAGGATTCGAATTAATGCCGAGCTTGTTAGCAAGGTACATGGAACCTTCGCCTAACTTGCCTGCCGGTCCACCATCCGCGAAAATAGCGTAGCATCCTTTACCATTTGTGGTTTTATAAACAAAGCCAACATCGCCAAGTGCAATGCCGTTGGTTGAAGTAATGGCAGAGGGCAATACGAAAAAAGGAATGTTTCCTGAATCTACATATCGCAAAGGATTGGTAGTGGCGTAAGCTGAATTCACCAGAGAAGTTGTAGAAACATACAGTCCCGGAAAAGGATCGCCGGCACCCTGAATAATAGGATTGCCATTTGCATCGGTAACAACACCCCACCAGTTGCCCGGATAACCGGCATTAGCGGTCCAATCCAATCCGGAATTATTTGGTCCGTAAGCCTGCGGACTACCGTCAGCATCAATCGCCATTTTTGCTTTATAAATAATATAGCCAGATGTGTTATGCTTATACACGTTGAAAGTTTCAATTGTTGCTTTTAAGGTAAGCGAACAATTAACGGGTGTTGGACAATTAGAATAGCTAACAGAGGCAACACTGCTTGCTTTGTTTTCCGCGGAATTATGTTTAGAAATAAACTGTTGTTGCTTAAGGCTTAAATCGACCTGAGATTTTTTACATGATCCAAAAAAAATAAGAACGATCATGCCGATGAACAGTAAAATTTTTTTATTCATTAGACGGTAGTTTAATACAAAGCTATACTATTTTCGTAATAATTATTTGTGAATTATCAGCTTTTTTATCTAAAGCGATTTAATTTTAAATGAATGTTTTTTGTTTCCTGTTTCACGCGTAGACGCGCGCCACGCAGAGAATTTTGTTTCACTTCTATGTGTCCTTTGTAGTTCAATTTTCACGCAGAGTCAACCAGGTATTGGTTATAAAGACTTTAGAACAATGGACTCTTTGCGTTCAAGGGACTATACATACCCGACTGCTATTCCCGATTACGAAATGAGTATTAGCGGTCAAGCTGACAAGTTTTTATCATTTATTAATAATGAACTTATTCCAGACGTTGATGCAAAATACACAGTGGACAAAAATAACCGGATATTAATGGGACATTCGTTGGGCGGTTATTTTACCGTTTATGCTCTATATCAAAACTTAGCGACTAAAAATAATTTATTCAGCACTTATATAGCAGCAAGTCCTTCAACTCACTATAACCATAATTATATTCTTAAAGAACTCGAAAAATTGAAGTTAAATAATAATATTTATACTTATATAACATTTGGTGGTCTTGAAGATGCTGAAGAAGGTGACTCTACAATACTGAAAACAGACGCAGTGTTTTCAGCTCTCACAAAGTCTTTCAAGGACAAGATAAATTACAAATGCGACAATTATTCAAATCTTGGGCACATGGACACACCATTACCGACATTTATAAAAGGGTTACAGTGGACACTTACAAAAGAGAAATAGGGCTACGTCTGCTAACAGCACCTTTGCTTTATGGCGGGGGAAGTGCGAATATAAACAGTAGTGCATTTAATAAACATTGTGCGTTTAGACAGGATAGTGCATCTAATCCGTCACAAAGCAAAGCTGCAAAACGTTATGTTCAATGCGCCCGGTGACAATTCCAAAGACAATTTTACGGTAGACAATAAGCTTTTCGGTTTCTAAAAAGGTAAGTGCCGACAAGAACAGGGTTTCATAGAAACAGTTTAGGGAACTTGAAACGGTTTTTAGTTTTTACTCTCCTCCCCTCTTTTTCGGGTTTTGAAAACCCGTTTTGGCTATCCCTAATTTAGCACATTTGTTTTTTGCAAAAAGACAGGCAAAAAACCAAATAAGCTAAATTCCTGCCATTTCAAAATAGGTGTGCTTTTCGCACTCTTTGCGCATCTCGCGTCCGCTCAGGCAAAGCGCTTTAGCCACAGGCGTGTGGTTTATTTATATAATACATTCGATAGAATTATTAACTATACTTATAGTCCGTTGTATGATAAGCTACAATGTTGAATATTTGCTTAGTGGATATAAGAATTAAAATAGGTAAAAGACTTAGAGAATTAAGAACAAAAAAGGATTTAAGTCAAGAAAAGTTCTCATTTATTTGCGAACTAGATAGAACCTATATAGCAAGTATTGAACAGGGCAAAAGAAATGTTTCGATTGCAAATATTGAAAAAATTGCAAATGCACTTGGTATGTCTACTTATGAATTTTTTAAATCAGACTTATTCAAGTAAATATGGAAATTAAAGAATACGAAACACTCATTATAAGTCAATTAGACGAACTTGTAGGTAATATAATCAACACACTCCCTAACTTAAATATTGCCGTAAAAAAAGGAGAAAGAGTTGGTGATGGTATAAGTAAATATCTTGAAAATAAATTTGTTGAATTTACACGAGAACACAAATATTTTAGAGATTCTTTAGCGTCACCTGAAGGTAAAACAAAAAATCCATTTGACGTTCAAACATTCTTTGAAATCAATAATTGGATATTCTCATCTAATATAGGCCACCCATTCTCATTTATATTAGGCCAGTCATTCTCATCCAAAATAGGCCAGTCGTTCTCATTTTAATTAGGCCACTTTTTTGGGTTGTTTTGTAAAGCAAAAG
>JACDDR010000189.1 GCA_013816895.1 Bacteroidota bacterium | reverse complement strand
GTACTTGAACCCCTGGGTGTATTGCCCGAACCGTTATTAACGCCTTGACCGTTATCCACTGATGTATTGTTATTTAATACATTCCTGCCGGGCTGTGTTGTGTTATTATTTCCCTGATTATCGTAATTTCCCTTTGTAATGTTTGTTGTTTGACGCGGCACTTCTGTAAATCTCGGAGCGGATTCCTGTTGCTGCTGAACCATTTCAATCATTTTACCACGTTCGTTCTGATATTCCTGAGGAACCGGCATGCCAGCGCTGGTAGCCCGTGTACTGTTACCGCCTCCGCTACTGCCACGTACTCCGTAATGACTATATCCGCTGTTTGCGTCGTGACTGTTGAAATAACCCCAGCCATTGTTTCCGGCGGAAGAGCCCGAGCCGTAACTATTATATCCATAAGGATTAGATCCATAAGAACTGTATCCGTAAGGATTGTAGCCATAACCGTACATTCCGCTCGAATAGCCATTGTTATAACCACTTGTGTAAGCGCTGTTATATCCGTTATATCCATAAGGATTGGAACAGCCGTAACCACTATATTGCCCGTAAGAATTAGAACCGTAACCATTACCATACCCCATACCAAAACTTAATCCGTTACTGTAATTATTAAACTGGTTAGAAGGCATAAGATAGTTGTAACTGCTGTAAATGCTGGTGCCATAACAGGCCGGGTTTTGATTATACCAATAAGAGTTGGTATAGTAATTATCGTAATAGCCTGCGCCGTTCACGGGACTGCCAAAACGCTTCACGCGCGAAGCATACTGGTAATCGTAGTAATCATCTTTGTTATAGGAAGGATCCTTATAATATGGATTGGCATCATCTTTGGCTTTTTGAGCCTGGCGTGCCAGTTCCTGTTCTTGCTTTTCTGCTGTTTCCTTTTTAGCTTTTTCGGCCGCAGCGAGTTGTGCGATACGTTTATCTTCTGAAGGACTTGAATATACATCGTCGCTATAAGCAACAAGCTGCGAGGTCTTACAGGAAGAAATAAGAAGCGCTAGAACAGGGAGAATTAAAATTACTTTTTTCATCGCAAATCTTTTAAGACGTTAATAATTGCGGAGATTATATGTAAATTTACGGAAAATACAGGCGGTATGTTAACTAATTTAGATTATTTAGCATATCAGATATGAACAAGTAACACAACCGCTAACAGGTTTATGAGCAAGGTAATAACCCCCCAGGAACAGGATTACAGCAAATGGTACAACGACATTGTTGTTGAAGCCGACCTCGCAGACCATAGCGCCGTTAGGGGTTGCATGGTAATTAAACCCCACGGTTACGCCATTTGGGAAAAAATGCAGGCCGCCCTCGACAAAATGTTTAAGGATACAGGCCACGTAAATGCTTATTTCCCGCTTTTTATACCCAAAAGTTTATTTGAAGCCGAAGAAAAAAACGCCGAAGGCTTTGCCAAAGAATGTGCCATTGTTACGCATTACCGTTTAAAAAGCGATCCGAATAATAAAGGTAAATTAATAGTAGACCCCGAAGCAAAACTTGATGAGGAGCTTATCGTTCGTCCCACAAGCGAAGCAATCATCTGGAACACTTACAGGGGCTGGATTGAAAGTTACCGCGATTTGCCTATTCTTGTGAATCAATGGGCCAATGTGGTAAGGTGGGAAATGCGTACCCGCTTGTTTTTGCGGACTACAGAGTTTTTATGGCAGGAAGGTCATACTGCCCACGCTACGCGGGAAGAAGCTATTGTAGAGACAAAAAAAATGCTGGATGTATATGCCGATTTTGTTGAAAACTGGATGGCTGTACCGGTTGTTAAAGGTATAAAAACGGCCAACGAACGTTTTGCAGGCGCAGAAGACACCTATTGTATTGAAGCGCTCATGCAGGATGGAAAAGCACTGCAGGCCGGCACCTCACACTTCCTGGGACAAAACTTTGCTAAAGCCTTTGATGTAAAATTTGCCAGCAAAGAAGGTAAGCTGGATTATGTGTGGGCTACAAGCTGGGGCGTTAGTACCCGGTTGATGGGCGCACTCATCATGAGTCACAGCGACAATAACGGCCTGGTGATTCCCCCAAAATTAGCCCCTGTACAAGTTGTTATTGTGCCTATTTATAAAGGAGAGGAAGGCTTGAAAAAACTTGCGGAAGTAGCGGCAGTTATTAAAGCTAAATTAATACCGCACAACGTTACCGTAAAATTTGATGACCGCGATGGCCACCGTCCGGGTTGGAAATTTGCTGAGTATGAACTGAAAGGAATTCCGGTGCGCATAGCTTTGGGAGAAAGAGATCTTGCAAACGGAACCGTTGAAGTGGCAAGAAGAGATAATCTTACCAAGGAAATAGTTAAAATAGAGGAAATTGATGCCTATGTTGTTAACCTTTTGGAAGAAATACAGTCTAACCTTTTTAAACGTGCGCTAGAACGACGTGAAACTATGTCGCACAAAGCAGACAGTTATAGCGAATTCAAAAAAATACTGGATGAAAAACCGGGATTTGTATATGCCCATTGGGACGGTACACCGGAAACAGAAGAAAAAATAAAGGAAGAAACGAAAGCAACTATCCGGTGTATTCCGCTAAATAACAAAGAAGAGGAAGGTATATGCATTTACAGTGGTAAACGCAGCACTCAGCGCGTGTTATTCGCCCGGGCCTACTAAAAAACAACGAGAATGAGCACGATTCACGAGAAACAAAAGGAGACGATTTTAGCTTTACTGGCTGAAAAATCGGTGATGAAGCAGGATGTATTTGCCAATACCATTGCTGTGTTTAACCAGTTAAAAGAGGTGCTGAAATTAAGCGTCGATGACCTGGGAAACGAAACCGCAAAAATAGATAAGCGCATTACCGTTAATTTCAAGGATGTAAGTCCGCAATCCATGCAGATCAAAGTGGCTGGCGATATACTTGACTTTTTCATGCACTCCAACGTTTTTGAATTTGATCACTCCCACCCGATGTTTAAAAGCGGCTATATAAAAAATAACGAAATGAATTCCTTTTGCGGAATCATTAACGTTTACAATTTTTTGGCCGACTCCTA
>JACDDR010000099.1 GCA_013816895.1 Bacteroidota bacterium | reverse complement strand
TCATTAACTCCCTTATGGACATTCTTTACGACAAACTCACACACCGTTTCGTACAAACTGCCGTAGACATGCTTTATGTGTTTAATTTGCTACTCGTGTTTTCCATTATTACAACGCTATTCTGTATTATTTTCAGAACATTGCCCGATGGCAAAGTACTCTTAAAAGATACGTTATTAGGTTCAGCAGTAACCGCCTTCTTATTTATGCTTGGAAAGTTTGCCATTGGTTATTACCTCAGTCATTCAAAGCTTGCCACCACCTATGGTGCGGCCGGATCCGTCATCCTCATCCTGGTATGGGTTTACTATTCCGCCATTATTCTTTACTTCGGCGCTGAGTTTACCAAAGTTTACATCCGCATGCGCAAACGGAAAATAATTCCAAACCATTATGCTGTTTTGATTGATAAGCACATTGTTGAAATAGAACCAACCGTAGTTAATTATAATGATTAATCGTGGAAAAACATCTACGCTTCCCCATTTCTATTAGTTCTTTATTATGGCAGGATAATTTAAATAACAGAGGTAACTAAAAACAAATACTATGGGAAATTTACTTTACGTTATTGCTGTAATCCTTGTAATAGGATGGCTTGTGGGTTATGTTGGCTTTCATGCCGGCGGGTTGATACACATTTTACTTGTAATCGCAGTGATCGCTGTTATTCTTCGCCTTATCAGGGGCGGAACCAGTGTTTAAAATTGCTGAACATTAACAAATGCCTTGAACTGCTCAAGGCATTTGCTTTTTATATATGATACAAAGTTTAAGAACTACTTTAAAAAGAATTTTTAAAATTTTTGCGTGGTTAACCTTCAGCGTTATCCTGCTCTTGCTTTGTCTTATATTCGCCATTCGTATTCCCGCAGTTCAGCAGGCAATTTTATCAAAGACGATCGCGTATCTGGAAAGGAAAACACATTCTGAAATTAAAATTAAAACTATTTCACTGACCTTTCCCGTTTCTGTTCAGCTCGACGGCATTCTGGTTAAAGACCTTCAACAGGATACGCTTGTTAGCGCGGGTGAGATATTGGTTAGCCTCGATATGTACCGGCTTTTTAAAAAAGAAATTGAAATAAACAGGGTATTTGTGTCGAATGCTCTTGTCAACCTCCAACGTAGCCAGAAAGACAGTCTTTTCAATTTTAATTTCCTTATCAGTGCGTTTAGTGATACTACAAAAGTTATTGAAAAAAAGTCGCCGAAACGCGGAAAAACAAATTTAATGGTTAAAGAAGTTGAAATGGAAAACATTCGTTTCATATACAACGATCAATACCAGGGAATATATACATCCAATTCATTCACATCACTAAGACTGTCACTTGATAAGCTTGGTCTAGAAAACCAGCAATACGGAATAAACGAACTTCTGCTATCAGGCTTAAGAAGCGAATTACGCGTTTCAAAAAAAACCGCTTCTAAAAATACAGCTACCGAAAAAACACTCCCATATATTTCCGTAAAAAAAGTAGAGTTGAAAAACTGCGCAGTGAGCTTTATCGACCAGATCGCAAATCAATCGGTTATTTCAGTGGTCAGCGATCTTTCTTTAACCAACTCGTCCATAAATTTAAATACACAAAAAATAAAGGGCGGGACGGTTTACCTCAGGCATAGTAACATTAAGGTCAATCTCAGCACGCAAACACAAATCCGGGACAAAAATATTCCATCCGTAATTACCAAGCAGGTAAATAAAGGTTGGGTGATAGCGGCGGAACAGGTAATTCTGGAAAATAATGCTATAGGATACAATATTATTAATCTACCGGCAAAAAAAGATGTGTTTGACCCCAATCACATTAACTATTCAAAAGTATCGTTGAACTCCGAAAAACTTTTTTATTCGGAAGATAAAATTTTTGCTAATGTTAACACTTTCTCAGCCAAAGATCCAGCAAGTTTTGAAGTGGAAAATTTTTCTACTAAATTTCTTATGACACGTAACTCTATCAGGGCTATGGAAACAAAACTTAAAACAAAAGGCACATCCTTTAGTGGCAACGCAAGCCTGGGATTCAATTCACTAAATACTATCAAAGATTCCCTTACGAAATTGAAACTAATGGCCGATATCAGAAGCTCTTCAATTTCGCCCTCAGAGATCATTTACTTCGCTCCAACGTTATCGCTGCAAGCTTTTTTTAGAAACAACATCCGAACTTCAGTAACTGGTGTAATAGCCGGTACCGTTGGAAAATTAAATGCGAAAAATTTGAGGATAACAACCGCTCATTCAACGGCACTTCATACCAACATAACAATAACAGGACTTCCTAAAATTAAAACCGCTCATTTCGATGTCAATAAAATGATTCTTACAACCGGTAAGGATGATATAAAACTCCTATTGGGAGACAAAATAATTCCCAATACTATTCAGTTACCAGCACAGATCAATCTCACCGGTGATTTCAAAGGATACCTTTCCGAATTTACCGCTCATTTAACGATGCAAAGTTCATTAGGCGACATTCAACTGCAGGGAGATGTAGATAAAAATGAAAATTTTAAAGGTTTTATAAGTGCGAAACATTTTGACCTTGGTTTATTATTAAATAACCGAGAAATGTTTGGCCCGGTTACTTTAACTGCGGACGTGAAGGGCCAGGGACTAGATACTCACACCGTAAAAGCTACGGTAAACCTAACGGCGCCGGAATTTTACCTGAATAGATATACGTATCATAACCTTGATCTTGCGGGCACTTATTCAAAAAAAATTGCCGAAGGAAATCTGAATGTAAACGATACCAACCTGGCCGTGAAGCTGGATGCTTTTATTAATTTAAACAGTGGAAGCGAACAATATAAAGTTACCCTTAATCTCGAGGGTGCGGATCTCAAAAAATTAAAATTAACAGAACAGGATCTTAAAATTGCCTTTCGCGGCATTTGTGATTTGAAAGGAAAGGACATGAACACTGTAAACGGAACAGCTGGTATAAAACAGATCATTATTGCAAGCAAAGGAAAAAAATACATCCTCGACTCCCTTATTTTCGCAGCGATCAATGAGACAGGTAATGCACAGATGAGTATAACAAGCGCAATTGTCGGGATAAAATATAAAGGAACCTTTGCCCCCGGCGATCTGGTAAAAGAGCTAAAACAGAACCTGAATCATTATTTCCCCATTCCAAATGCGGAGACTGTCGCAACACAACTTAAAGGAGCCCAGCAGTTTTCATTTGACGTTACAGTTAACAATCATCCGATTTTATCTGAAGTATTTTTCCCCGACCTTAAAGAGTTTGAGCCTGGAAAACTTTCAGGAAGTTTTAACAGTGAAAAAAAACAACTGCAGCTTAATTTATCTGTTGATCGCCTGTTATATAAAGATTATGACTTCACAGCAATTGCCTTTGAAAGCAACTCAGATGAAAAAAGCCTGACATACAAACTAACGAGTAAAAAAATAGCAGACGCTAGGTTTAAGTTTGACAATGTAATAGTAGAAGGCAAGCTTGAAGGCGGACAGGCTACCACCCATCTGTCATCCACTGAAGAAAACGATAAGAAAAAACTGGTATTGAATACTGTTCTTGTAAACGATAACGGTAATTACAAACTCAGCATCGATCCAAAAGAATTTTTCATGATGTATGAACAGTGGGCGGTGTCTGAAGACAACTACATAAGTTTCGGAAAAGAAGGCCTTCTGTTTCATAATGTTTCGCTTACGCAGGCACAAAAAGAAATATACGCCAATACTCCGTCTGCTAAATTAGATGGCGACATACTGGCCGGATTAAAAAATTTCAAACTGGATGATTTATCGCGCATTGTTGAAAAAGATACCGGGCTGGTGAAAGGAACAGTGAACGGAACCATTTCGCTGCGAAAAATAAAAAGCACATACGCATTTGAATCCGATCTCCTTGTGTCGGATCTTAGCTTGCATGAAATTCGTGTCGGAAACCTTTCTGTAAAAGCTAACAACAACATTGCCGAGCAATATCACCTGAAACTTACACTTGCCGGCGAAGGCAATAATGTAAATGCTGAAGGGCAATATACCCCCGCTAACAAAGACAAAACACTTGCGCTGAAACTTAACATGCAGCCATTAACGGCAAGGTCACTCGAGGCGTTCTCGTTTGGAAAAGTTAAAGAAGCATCCGGCGACCTTTACAGCGATTTAAACATTACAGGAACCACAGCCTCCCCCGAGGTTTCGGGAACATTGCGGTTCGAGAACGTTACACTTACACCTGCTTTTTTAAACAGCCCTCTGTTCCTGCGCTCGGAAACTATTCAAATAAGCCCCGATGGCTTTACGTTTAATTCATTCACCATGCTTGACAAAAATCAAAACCCTGCAGTAGTTAACGGGAACGTGGGCATGAAACATTTTAAAGATTTTAAATTTGGCCTAAACGTTTCTACAAATAATTTCCTGCTTCTGAGCACAACTAAAAAAGACAACGAGCAATATTTTGGAACGATGATTATTGACAGCCGGATAAGAATAAAAGGCACCCCAGATTTCCCTGTTATTAACTCCAACATTAAATTAAAAAACGGCTCTTATTTTACATTTGCTGTTACAGAAACCAAACTCACAACCGATAAAGGCGAAGGTGTGGTTTTGTTTGTAGATTCCATGAAGTTTAACCGTATTTTAACCCGGAACGAAAACCGCGAAAAGAAAAAAAGCGCCATACGAAATTTCGACATATCCTCCACTATTGAAATTGATAAAAAAGCCAGCATCTGCCTTATGCTCGACCCTGGCACAAATGACTCGCTGGTAGTGAGAGGCGATGCCGCACTAAGCTTCGCATTGGACCCTAGCGGCAAAGTGAGCCTCACTGGTGTTTACAACGTGACTGAAGGAAGTTATGTAGTATCGCTGGAAAATGTGATTAAGAAAAAATTTAAAATTGAACCCGGAAGTACCATTACCTGGAATGGAGATCCTCTGGATGCAATCGTAAACATCAGTGCTACGTATTATGTACGCGCCACTCCTATCGACCTTGTAGCGGGCCAGGTATCAGGGTCGGAACTGGACAGTTACCGGCAGAGGTACCCATTTCTTATTTATTTAAAATTACGTGGACCTATCTTAACTCCTAACATTGCTTTTGAATTGCAACTTCAGCAAGGCGATAAAGGAGCGGCTGGAGGAAGCATCAATGCAAAATTGGAACAACTGAACGATAACCCTTCAGCTCTGAATAAGCAGGTATTTGCCCTGCTCGTACTGAACAGGTTTGTACAGGAAAATCCATTACAAACAGAAACGAATGCTAGTGAAAACGCAGCCCGGACTACTGTCGGGAAAATTTTATCCGCTCAGCTTAATCAGTTAAGTTCTAAGATTGTTCCGGGAGTTGACGTTAACTTTGACGTACAATCTTACGATGACTATTCTTCCGGGAAATCCGAAGGACGTACTCAGGTGGGAGTTGGTGTTAGCAAACAGCTCTTTAACGAACGCCTTAGCGTTCAGGTTGGTGGCGCGGTAGATGTTGAGGGAGAAAAAGCCAAACAAAATAACGCAACGGATATTACCGGTGATGTTATCCTGGAATATAAACTCACCAAGGATGGACGTTATCGCTTAAAAGGTTTCCGGAATAACCAGTACCAGGGAGCTTTGGAAGGTCAGATCATTCAAACCGGAGCCGGCATTATTTATGTAAGGGACTTTAATGAATGGATACAGCTCCTGACCAGGGTGAAAAAAGACACAATTCCTGTTAACCAAAAAAATTTAAATGTGGATAAGAAATAATATTTATATCGGTTCCATTTTTTTTGTTTTGGTGGCCTGCACCGGACTTAAACGATTGCCCCCTGGCGAGAAATTGTACACAGGCGCCAAAGTAAAACTGGTATACTCCGGAAAAATTAAACATAAAAATGATATTATTTCCTCCGCCAAATCGGCAATACGTCCGCAGCCCAATCAAAGCTTTTTGGGTATGCGTCCGAAATTGTGGTTGTACCAGAAAGCTGATAGTTTGAAGAAAAAAAAATTAAAAGAAAAATTAAAGGATCAGGGAGAACCGCCGGTGCTCGCTTCCGATGTTAAGCCCGCAGAAACGGCCAAATTTATAGATGCTAAACTTTTTAACGCGGGAATTTTTAATGCAATTACCAGTTATAAAATTATTGAGACCAAAAGAACTGTAAAAATTCTTTATACTTCTCACATCCATATACCCTATCAGATGAATGAGGTAAATTATGAGATTAAAAATCCCAAAATAGATTCTTTGTTCCAGGCAGGAAGAAAAAAAACACTATTGAATAAAGGAGATAATTATAATCTTGAAACTATAAAAAAAGAGCGTGAACGACTGGATGACATTTTAAAAAATGACGGATATTTTTTCTTCAGGCCGGATTATCTTTTATTCAAGGCAGATACATTGTCTGCAACGAAAAAAGTTAACCTTTCACTTTCGCTTAAAGACGAAACACTTCCCCGCGCATTACAGCAGTTCAGAATTTCCAACATCACCATTAATCCAGACTATTCGCTGGAAAATCACGCGCAGCAGGACAGCCTCGCTCAGGAACCACTGGTTGTAGACAGCGTTGTATTCACTAAAAAAGAAACAAAAGTAAAACCGTGGGTTATTTTACAAAACGTTAGTTTCAAGCCTCACGACCTTTATTCCCGAAAAAAACATAACAGCACGCTCAACCGGTTAATGACAATGGGCACCTATAAATTTGTAAGAATTAAATTCACTCCCGAAGATTCCGCCTTAACCAATACACTCGATATGCGCATCCTGCTTACTCCGATGGATAAAAGAACATTGAGAAGTGAAGCCAACATGGTATCCAAATCAAATGATTTTATTGGTCCGCAGGTAAACATCAATTACCTTAACCGCAATGCTTTCAATGGTGCAGAACTCCTGAATGTAAACCTGGGAGGTTCGTTTGAAACCCAGATAATAGGGAAGTACAAGAACCTCTACTCCTACTCCATTAATTCAAAAGTTGAAATTTTCTTTCCCCGGTTTGTTGTGCCAATACCGTTAAACCATCCGAATAATTTTTACGTACCAAAAACCAAAATGTCGGTGGGCTATAACTACCTGAAACGTATTGCCTATTTTGATTTACGGTCTCTCCAATTTATTTATGGTTTTAAATGGAAAGAATCGGCCTGCAAGGACCATGAATTAAATCCCATTAATATCAACCTGGTTTCAATCGTAAACAGAACACCCGCCTTCAATGATCTTCTGGCGGCCAACCCCTTTATCCAGAAAAGCTACAGCGAACAATTTATTGCCGGAGCCTGGTACTCTTTTCTATACAGCGAACAGATTCTTCCTAATAAAAAAAATCAACTATATTTTAATGTTGTTGCTGAAACATCGGGTAATACATTTTCCTTGTTTAACCAGCTAAGGGGTAACCCTCCAAACGATGAGCGCCCAAATAAAATAGCAGGAATTGTGTATTCACAATTCGGAAAACTAAGTACTGATTTAAGAAACTATCTGAATTTCAAGCATAGCAAAATAGCTACACGATTATTTGCCGGGGCTGGAAAGGCATACGGAAACTCTTCCACCCTTCCTTATATCAAACAATTTTTCAGCGGCGGGGCAAACAGCGTGCGCGCATTCCCGATCAACTCCCTTGGTCCGGGAACGCACTCCACCGAGATTCGTGGCGCCAGCCTGTTTTTACAGCAGGGGGGGGATATTAAACTGGAAGGAAACCTGGAGTACCGTTTTGATATTTTTAAATCCTTAAAAGGCGCCATCTTTACTGATGCAGGAAATGTCTGGTTATTTAAATCCAATCCCGCAGTAACAGGAGACCCGTTCTCAGTTGATAAATTTTATAAAGAAATCGCGGTTGGCGCAGGGATAGGATTAAGAATCGACATTACGTTTTTTGTATTGAGATTCGACGTAGCCGCGCCCTTGCGCAAACCCTGGTTGCCCGAAAATGAGCGTTGGGTAATAAACAAGCTTGCCTTTGGAAACCCTGCCTGGCGCGGCGACAACCTTATTCTGAACGTAGCTATAGGATATCCTTTTTAACTTTCTGGCACACTTTTTTCTTAACAAGTGCTAATACCAATTAAAAATAAAGTTTATGGCTGCAAAAACTTTCTCAAATTTTCATATTATTAAAAGCGTAATACTGTTTGTATTATGTTACAACCTTTCTTCCTGTAAACAGGAAAACAAAAAAGAAGAGGATTCCAAAGACATTGCCAATAAATTCAACGACGCGAAATTTGATGATTCAAAAGAAGCCAAATTTCTGGTCGACGCTACGGAACTTTGTTATGAAGAACTTGAATTGGCCAGGCTTGCACAAAGCAACGGCACAAATGACAATGTAAAGGAAATAGCCACAATGATGGAGAAAGATAACACACAGTTATTGGAAGAAATAAAAAAACTGGCTCAAAGCAAAGACATTACGATTCCTTCTGAAATCACTTCAAAAGGACAAAAAGAAAGAAAAAAACTTTCTGACGATAATGAAAAGAACTTTAATAAGACTTACTGCGATATGGTAGTTGATAATCACAAAAAAGCGGTAAAAAAATACATGTCTGCTGTTGAAGATTGCGAGGATGCCGAAGTTAAAAACTGGGCAGGTAAATCGTTGGTCATTTTACGCAATCACCTCGATCACGCTATGACCTGCTCGGAAGCTTATAATCAAAAGAAAGAAGATCCTGACAAAATGCTTAAAAAGGACATGAAAGAAGTTGATTCTCACACTGTGGCAACAAAAACGCAGACTTCAACCAGCAAAAAGTCTGATGAAACCAAGGGTAAAACAGAGAAAAAAACCGATGGAGATTCAAAGAAAGAAGAAAAGAACAAAAACGATAAACCAAGCGATACTGAGAAAAAATAATTTTCAAATTCTTTCGCGTTAAAAAAGGTTATGACAATTCATAGCCTCTTTTTATTTTCTAAACGGTGGGTTTATGGCATAAAGATTTATATATTCTCAACAGATACTATTAATATTAAAAAAATGGAAACCATGGATAGCCATACAATAGCGTTGCTTAATGATCTGATCAGGATTAACAACGACAGGATAGAGGGATACGAAAGAGCTGTGAACGACACGGACGACCCAAGTTTTAAATCATTATTTCACGCAATGGCTCAGGAAAGCCGCAAATTTAAAAACGAATTGCTTACCGAGGTCATCAAACTTGGCGGCACACCTGAAGAAGGGACCACCGTGTCGGGCAAAGTATTCCGCGCATGGATGGATTTTAAATCCGCGATGGCAGGAAAAGACCGTAAAACCATAATTTCTTCCTGCGAATTTGGGGAAGACGCCGCGATGCACACTTATAACGAAGTGATAGCAGCGGGAAAATTACCTGCACACTTTTTTAAGATGGTAAAAGAACAACAAAAAAGCCTTAGTCATTCACACGACAGGATTAAATTAATGCGCGATACCGTTAAAAGCTTTTAATAACAGAGCTTCTATAAGCCTTTTTTTAGGCAGGCGAGATTAATTACCAGTAACATAACAAATGAAAAACCACTTTATAATTTCTTTTATCCTTGCTCTCATTTTTATTTCCTGTTCGCAGGAAAGACAGGACGGAAACAGGGAGACAGGGCTCTATAAACGCCGGTTTGATTCTGTAAGGGCACTGTTAACTGTAAAAGATTCTTCCGTGAACGATCTTTTGGTTTCATTTAACGAAATTGAAAAGAACCTTGATTCGGTAACACGAAGACAAAATATTATTTCCTTTAACGTAGATAAACAACGTGGCGAATTAAAAACGGACATGAAACACCGTATTAGTTCACAGATCGACGCAATTAATGGATTAATGGAAAAAAACCGGAGAGAAATTGAAACGTTGAACCAGAAATTAAAAAGATCCGCTCTAAGGGTCGGCGAATTTCAAAATATAATAATCACCTTGAACGACTTAATTACCCAAAAAAACACTGAGCTGGCCGCGTTGAACGAACGCCTAAATGCATTAAATGCTCAGGTAGCGCAACTGCAGGTGTCGGTAGACACACTGTCGAGTTCAAATTACGAACAATCAGAATTAATTGCCTCTCAAACTGCCTCCATACAAACTGCATATTACGTTGTAGGAAAATCCAAAGATCTTGCCGAAATGAACGTGATTGATAAAAATGGCGGGCTGCTCGGTTTAGGAAAAACAGCAAAACTGAGTCCCGAGTTCAATCCTGAGAACTTTACCCGTGTGGATTATACCCAGGTATTAAGTATTCCGATCTATAGCAAAAAAGCAAGGATCATTACTACGCATCCGAATGACTCTTACGTATTGGATAAAGATCAGAATAATAAATTCACCACATTGCGCATTATTAAACCGGAGAAATTCTGGAGTGCCAGCAAGTATCTTGTAGTTGTTAACAGTTAATTCTTTGTCATTGCCAACATCACTGGCATAACGTTAAAAGGATCATTACTAAATAAACTTACGAATTATGAAAAAACTAATAATTGTTTTGCTTGCCAATTTATTTGTGCAGGCAACCCCGCTATCTGCTCAAACTCCGGGAGTTGTAATAAGCAATAAAGAAGGGTGGGCATAAAATAGGCGAAGTAACCGCCAGTTTTAAAATAGAAAATGAATCAATTTTGGTGGTAGGCGCCGACAAATTCAGCTCCATTCGTCTTAAGGTTACCGATGCGGCGTTAAATCTGGTAATGCTGCAGGTGTATTATGAAGGCGGCGAAGTGGAAGATATTCCAGTTAAAAGCGAACTAAAAGCTGGCGCGGAAACCCGTCTAATCGCCGTTAAAGGAAAGCCTTTAAAAAAGGTTTCTTTTACTTATAAAACACTCCCCAATAGCGAAAGTGATAAAGCACATATAGAATTGTGGGGCTTAAAATAATTGTGCCCTTAATTTATTACTTATTTTTTCTTTTATCCTCGGTTTTCAAAGGCAGCCGGATATTAAAGATTTTCTTCTTAGCCGAAGGCATTTCGTCTCCCAGTAAATATCCGAGTGGTTCAAGTGGCGGAACCTTGTCGCAGATAACCTTAAAGACAGCCGTAACGGGTATGGCAAGAAACATTCCGGCTATACCACAGAGTTCGCCACCAACTAGTACCGTTATGATGGTTGCCAAAGCGTTGATCTGAACTTTAGATCCGATAACTTTTGGGACGATAAAATTATTATCAATAAACTGCACCAGAATGTAAAGGCCCAATACAAGAAGCGCGGCACTCGGCGATTTGGTAACAAGCGCTATTAAAACAGCCGCCGCATTGGCAATCAAAACGCCTACATACGGAATCATATTCAGTAATCCTGTTATTACTCCAAACAAAATCGGAGACTGTATCCCGATGCAAAACAAGCCTATCGCAGTTAAAGTGGAGACCATGGCTAATTCCAAAAGTATTCCAATAAGATATTGCTGAATGAGCAATTTGCTTTGGGCGAGAACCTCCAGTACAGTAACGTGTAGTTCCACAGGAAATAATTTGCTGATGAATTTTAAGATCAAAGGCTTGTAAACAAGTAATAGAAAAATATAAACCGGTATAAGCACAAGCATGATCAGAACACGCGAAATAGTTGTTACCGTGCTTCCGATCACCGCATTACTGTGGCTTATCCCCTCTTTGGTTTCTTTGGTGATATACGAGTTCATTTTTTCATAACTCAGGTTAAAAGTACGCGCCCCCCAGGCGGTTATCTGCTGGAACACAGAAGTCGCTTTTTGTTTGATAGTAGGCATGGCCTCGCCAAACATATCAAATTGCGAAATAATAAAAATAATAATTCCTGCCATTACAAGCAGCGCAAGAATTATAGAAATTATGATCGCGAGAATTCTGTTTACTTTCCGGTTTGTTAAAAAATTCACCAACGGATTTAATAAAATAGATACAAGAACCGCAAAAACGAGCGGCAGTATTATATTCTGTGCAATAAAAACAACATAAAAAAAAGCAACCAATCCAAGCAATATCACCGAAATTTTTAAATAAAATGGAACCCCGGCCTGTAATTTTTTGATCATATATAAAGTAAATTAATAACGATTAATTAGTGTATCCGTCTTATTGGCCATTTTTATTTACAATTTCGCCATTCAGGTTTGTTATATTAAAAGTGGCCCCTTCAATACCATCAAGGCTTTCCACCCGTTCTTTCATTTCTTCGTCAACTGTTTTACTTTCTCCCCTTTCATTTTTTTCACTTGTTTTTAGTTGATCCCTGAAATCTTCGTCTCCACCGTTCTCATCAAACTCATCGAACTCTGCATCATCCAGTCCTTCATCCAAAGCGTTCTCATCATCTGACTCGTCGCTCTCCACTCCGGGTTGTTTTACGGGTTTTTGATCTTCTTCCAGTTGCTGTTCTTCGGCAGGCTTATCATTTATTCCTTTCTTCGGATCGGGATCGCTATAAGTATTAATTTTCATATCCTTTTAATTTTAGTTTAATATCAGATATTCAATATCCATGCCCTTTTTGCTGTGTTATTTTTTACACAGTTTGAGATGAAAGCTTTGAATTCTTGATTGGTATTGTTTTTTGATGGTATTGTTAAAAGCGGATAATTTATGGACCATACACAAAAAGGAAAAAAAACCTCTGGCAATAACATATCGTATTGGGTAGACTCTGTTTCGCCTATAAGCTTTGAACCTTTAAAAGAAAATAAAAGCACTGACGTAGTTATTGTAGGCGGCGGCATTTCCGGTGTAACCATAGCATATTGTCTTCTTAAATCAGGAAAAAAAGTAGTCCTGGTGGAAGATGGGCACATTGGCAGCGGCGAAACCGGACGAACTACCGCACACCTGGTAAGTGCCTTGGACGACAGGTAACAGCCTTGAAAAAGTATTCGGTGTAAAAAAAACAAAACTTATTGCAGAGAGTCATACTGCGGCTGTTGATTTTATCGAACAAACCGTTTTAAATTTAAAGATCGATTGTGATTTTGAACGTGTTCCGGGCTATCTTTTTTTGCATCCAAGTGACAACCATGATTCTTTAACTAAAGAATTAGCGGCCGCGAAAAACGCAGGACTCGACGTACAGCAAATGCCTTCTTTACCGGGAACAAAAGAACAGGTGCCATCATTAAAATTCGGGGGCCAGGCACAATTTCATCCGCTAAAATATATTAAGGCGCTGTGTGATGCGATTCTGAATATGGGAGGACATATTTACACGAATACCCATGCTGATAAAATTGATCACGAAGGCATTGTCACCGATAAGGGATTTAAAGTAGAAGCTAAACATATTGTGGTAGCTACTAATTCACCGGTTAATAATAAATTCGCAATCCACCTGAAACAATACCCGTACAGGACATATGTTATTGGAGCCAAAATAAAAAAAGGAAGTTTACCCAGAGCTTTATGGTGGGATACCGGCGACTTCTCTAAAAATAAAGAAATTGCGCCTTACCATTATGTCCGCACTCAGCCACATGACGACACACATGATCTTCTGATCATCGGAGGTGAGGATCATCCAACAGGCATTGCCGAAGAAGCAAAAGTAAACGAAGAAGACCGTTACGCGCTTCTGGAATATTGGGCTAAAAAATATTTTCCAATTGAAGACGTCATCTATTCATGGTCAGGACAAGTTCTGGAACCAATGGATTCCATTGCGTATATCGGCAGAAATCCTTCGGATAAAAAGAACGTGTATGTTGCTACCGGAGATTCAGGTAATGGTATGACACACGGAACCATTTCTGGCATGTTGATTACCGACCTTATAAACGAAAAACAGAATCCCTGGCAAAAATTATATAATCCCTCACGCTTTAAAATATTCGCTGCAGGAAAAACATTTTTTAAAGAACTTGCGGGGGGAGCTCTCGGGTATCTGAAAAATAAATCACACGATTCAAAACCTGTAGAGGTTGGGCAAATACTTGCAAACGAAGGGAAGATAATTGAAGTAGAGGGTGAAAAATTTGCAGCTTACCGCGATGAGCATGGCGAGCTTCATATTATCGGAGCCGAATGCACACACCTGGGGTGCATCATTAAATGGAACAATGATGAAAAATCATGGGATTGTCCCTGTCATGGAAGCAGATTCACACACGAAGGAAAAGTTTTAAACGGACCGGCTAATAAAGATCTTGAATATTTCTTTAAAGACGAATAAATAAATAAATATATCATGCTTTTTAATTTACACGATAACCAGGTTATTTACCCTTGCGAGCGCAAGCAGATAAACTTTTGGGCAAAAAAATGGGGAATCAGGGCACAGGAGCTCAATGAAGCTATTCTTGAAACGGGAAGCATTAAACGAAAGGTGCTTAAATCCTACCTTGAAAAAAAAGGAATACTATTTTCCGTTTCGGGCTCATTAAGAAAACTAAAAAGCCAGATTCAGATGATGGCCGATAAACTTATCGAAGAAGAAGAAGAATAAAGAAAATAGAAATAAGTTTAAAAAAAATCCTCTGTTATTTCTAACCGAGGATTTTTTAATTAAACAAAAACACACACTTGCTCACTGCCTTGACAGTTTACTATGAAGTTGCTTTAGTACGTTCAATTATCATGCCATTGGAATTGATTAGCTATTAACTAAAGAACCGGGCAGTCTATTCCCCTCTTATTTTGAATTCTTGAAGAAAACAAAAAAGTCCATACTCAAAAATGTATGGACTTTTTTTCTTTGTTTTCAGGTTCCGCAATTAATAAGAACGCTTATTGCTTCTTCTTTTTTTTCCAGACGAACCATTTTCGAAGGTGCCTTTATTTCGTTTGTAACTACCGCCATGAGAATTACTGTTTCGTTGACTCTTTCTGTTATTTCCGAAAAATTTCTCTTCACCTCTTTCGTTATTGTAATAGTCATTCTCATAACCATCATTCATCTCATAACCGGAGTTGAAGTTTCTGTCGCCGGAATAATTATCGCTATTGCCTTGGCCATGGTATGATCCATAGCCCTGGTTATAATTACCACCACCCTGGTTATAATTCCCATAACCCTGATTGTATTGATCGCTTGCACCATAATTGTTACCGTGTCCGTGAAAAGAATCTTGGCCTTGCGAATAATTCCCTGAACCCTGGTTGTAATTTCCCCAACCCTGGTTGTTGTTGTAATTAGAATTTTGGTTATGAATGTACTGGCGATGTCCGCGGTGGTGACCTTCCTGGTATCCGGAGTTATTGCCTCCGCCGTTGTAGGAACCATAGTTCTGGCTATTACCCTGATTATAATATCCATTATTGTCGTTTTGGTTATTAGAACCATAATTATTTCCGCTCTGATTGTGCCGGTTATAATTTACATTGTTCCCCTGGTT
>JACDDR010000098.1 GCA_013816895.1 Bacteroidota bacterium | reverse complement strand
AGCCAGTTCTTTATTAGCAATGATTAACTCTGTGGCCCGTTTTTCTTTTTCGTTGTTTTGATAAGCAAGCTCTTCATTTGCTATTATTAATTCAGCAGCCCGTTTTTCCTTTTCTTCATTTTGAAACGCAAGCTCTTTATTTGCAATAATTAATTCTGCGGCACGCTTTTCTTTCTCCTGGGCGCGTTTTTCCTTCTCCCGGTTTTGAAAAGCCAGTTCTTTATTGGCAATGGCTAATTCCGCTGCTCTTTTTTCCTTCTCCTTATTTTGAAAAGCAAGTTCCTCGTTTGCAATTATCAACTCTGCAGCACGCCTTTCCTTTTGTTCATTTTGGAAGATAAGTTCCTTATTCGCGATAGCTAATTCGGCCGCCCTCTTCTCTTTCTCTTCATTTTGAAAAACAAGCTCCTCATTAGCAATGATCAACTCTGCTGCGCGTTTTTCCTTCTCTCTGATCTGGAAGGCAAGTTCTTCGTTTGCAATTGTTAACTCTTTTTCACGCCTTTCTTTTTCATCACTTCCTAAGACACGCTCCTTGTTTGCCAGGGCAGATTGGCGCAACTTGTTTTTTTCCTCACCATTTGATTCAGGCTTTTCCTGATCAGAAAGCTCCAAATCATTTTTCTTTTTCCTTTTTTGCATTTAGATTACATCATTAGTGGCTGTTTTTCTATTTAATCCTTTGATCGTACTGTATCATTACGAGCTATTAACATAAAATCTTTTCGTTTTGGCTGCGCAGCATTCTTTTGAGTATAGGTGATAGCATATTGAATTGCTTTTTTAAAGGCAAAGAAATCTCCGGTTTTTTGAATAAAAAAATGTGCCCCATTTTGAAATAAGAGATTCACAATTTGGATTTGATAAGAAGTAGAGTAAATAATTACGGGGATGTTTTTCAGATCTCTATTGGATTTTATCTCTTGTAAGCATTCGAAGCCGTTTTTGCGTGGCATGTTAAAATCAACAACAAGAACATGTGGAAGCTCTGTAATATCATGCAATAACTCCATCAGATGCTGACCATTGTTTACGAAAGTAATACTGGTTTCGTAGGGGAAGTCCTTTAACGCCGTTTCAAAAAATAAACGATCGTCAGCATCATCCTCCGCGAGTATTATGTTTAAGTGCTTTGAATCCATTCTTCTTTACATTTAAGTTATTTACACCCGGTTTTTGTGAAATGGGAGTCATTTATACGTCCCCTTTCTAAATAAGTATGCCCGAAATTTAACATAAAGGTATTAGATTGGTCTCGCGGATATTGTTGTAATTTAATAATTGTGCCAGATGAAAGGTTAAATGGAATACAGTTAAAGTATTTCTGCTTAAAACAGAAATTTAAGTGGAGAAACAAATAAAGACAAGCGAATCTCTGTAGTTTGGTTGCAGATAATTTCAGAACCTCCTATAAACAAAAAACCCAATGCCTTGTAGACACTGGGTTTCTGCTCCCTCTCCTGGGCTCGAACCAGGGACCCCATGATTAACAGTCATGTGCTCTAACCAGCTGAGCTAAGAAGGAATATCTGGTTGTTATGAATGTAAAGAACTGCTTCCGTTTTAAACACTTAATCGCTTAGGTATTTTTTCCGTTTAGGGTGGCAAAATTACATTACATTTTCGAAATAAACAATATCTTTACACAAATTATAAAAAATATTTGATGAGTCTTTTAGTAGTAGGTACCGTAGCGTTCGACGCCATTGAAACTCCTTTCGGAAAAACAGATAAAATTGTTGGAGGAGCCGCTTCCTACATTGGCCTCGCGGCTTCCTATTTCCTCCGCGACATTCAACTTGTTTCGGTAATCGGCGACGATTTTCCTGAAGCTTTCCTCAATACCCTTAAATCACAAGGCGTTGGCCTCGAAGGGCTGCAAATTAAAAAAGGCGAGAAGTCTTTTTTCTGGAGCGGCAAATACCATAACGACCTTAACTCACGCGATACTCTCGAAACTCAGCTTAACGTACTTGAGCATTTTGATCCCGTTGTTCCTGCTTCGGCAAAAGAATCCGATTTTTTAATGCTTGGCAACCTGGCACCAATGGTGCAGCAAAAGGTTATCAACCAGCTTACTAAGCGTCCTAAACTCATCGTACTGGATACCATGAACTTTTGGATGGATATTGCAATGGACGATCTGATGAAAACCATTGCTATGATTGATGTTCTTACCATTAACGATTCTGAAGCGCGTCAACTTTCGGGCGAATACAGCCTGGTAAAGGCCGCACAAAAGATCCTGAAAATGGGGCCAAAAGTACTGGTGATTAAAAAAGGTGAGCACGGCGCGCTTTTATTCAATAAGGAAGAAGTGTTTTTTGCCCCTGCCCTACCCCTTGAAGAAGTTTACGATCCAACCGGCGCCGGCGACAGCTTTGCAGGCGGCTTTATCGGCTATCTGGCCAAAACAAAAGACATCAGCTTCGACAACATGAAACGCGCCATAATTTTTGGAAGCGCCATGGCAAGCTTTACCGTTGAAAAATTCGGAACCGAACGCCTCATCGGCCTCTCGCAGGAAGATGTGGACGACCGCGTACAGGAGTTTGTAGACTTGGTTCAGTTTGACATTTCTTTGGTGTAACCTGCTAAAAAAAGAGTGTTCTTGAAATATAGGGGTCGGATTTAATAGTTGATCCAAATAAAAACTGCTTTATAAATATTGAAGCTAAAAAGCTTTACTGCGATTAGCCTGTTAGCAATTAAGGAAAGGTTCAAAAACTCCAAATATATCCTGTAGCAGGGTGCTGCAATTTAAAAATCCTGCTACCTTTGGTTAAGGCTGAAAGCACATGATTATTAACCCAAGACGGAAGGCATTAGGGGCAAGTTTAAACCCAAAAAACCTAACGGTAGTTGCCCAGGCAAACAATAACTCCTTTCTCGACAGTTGCGCAAAAAGTTTGCTCATTGTACTGGTGATTTTCTTTCTTCAGTTTTCTCTTTATGGACAGCAAAATAAAGTTGATTCCTTAAAGAATATTTTAAGAACAGCCAAAGAAGATACCAATAAAGTAAACACGCTTAACAAACTCGGCAGAGAAATGGAATTAAGCGGCGATTATGAAAAAGGAATTAACTATGCCAAAGAAGCAATACAGCTTGGTGAAAAAATAAATTATAAAAAAGGAATTGCAGCGGCATACAAAAGTCATGGCAACATTAATATTTATCAAGGTAATTATGCGGAAGCTCTGAAATATTATTTTGCTTCGCTCAAGCTTTCCGAAGAACTCAACGACAAAATCGGTATTGCCAAAACCCTTAGCAACATCGGAAGTGTCTATCGGGAGCAGTCCGACTACCCCAAGGCGCTGGATTATTCTTTCAAAGCATTGAAGATGGCTGAAGAATTAGGGAATAAAAACGGGATTGCAATAAAGCTCGGCAACATCGGAAATATCTATGCGGAGCTAGCCGACTATCCAAAAGCGCTGGACTATTATTTCAAAGCATTGAAAATCGATGAAGAACTTGGAGATAAAAGCGGAATTGCCTCCGGCCTCGGCAACATCGGAATTGTCTATGATGACCAAGCCGACTACCCAAAAGCGTTGGACTATTATTTCAAAGCATTGAAAATGATGGAAGAACTTGGAAATAAACACGGAATTGCAATCAATCTCGGCAACATTGGAAGTGTCTATAGAAACCAAGCCGACTATCCCAAGGCATTAGACTATGATTTTAAAGCACTGAAATTGGCGGAAGAACTCGGATTAAAACAGTTACAAGCAACCGCCCTGGGCAACATCGCAATTGTCTATGATGTGCAAGCCGCTGCGTCTGCGGAAGCCAAAGCGAGGGCAGAATTATTTACCAAAGCGCTCCACTATTATTTCAAAGCACTGAAAATAGATGAAGAACAGGGAGATAAAAATGGAATTGCAATCAATCTCGGCAACATCGGTTCTTTATATATAACGATTGGAAATGCAGACCGAAGCGTCAGTACAAAGAAATATAAAGAAGCAGAGGAGTATTTAAATAAAGCACTTGCATTAAGTAAAGAGATTGGCGCATTGGCTTGTCAAAGAGATTTTGAAAAAACCTACAGCGTGTTAGACAGCGTACTCTCAAAAAAAGAAGTTGGTTTGGGCAATTTTGCTTTGGCAATAAAATACAGTGAAGCATCAATAGAGCATTACAAAAAATACATTGCCGCGCGGGATAGCATTGCCAACGATGAAAACACCAAAAAGCAAACCCGCGCCGAGATGAACTTTGAGTTTGATAAAAAAGAAACCATTGCAAAAGAAGAACAAGAAAAGAAAGACGCCCTGGCCGCCGCAGAAACCAAGAAACAACGCATAGTCCTTATTCTTGTTTCCTGCTTCTTAGTTCTTGTAATTGTTTTGGCTTTTATCATCTTCCGCAGTCTGCGCATAAACCAGCACAAAAACAAGATCATCTCCCATCAAAAAGAAGTGGTTGAAAAGCAAAAAGAATTTGTAGAAGAAAAGCAGAAAGAGATTTTAGATTCTATTCATTATGCTAAACGTATACAAACCGCTTTAATTACCAGTGAAAAGTATATAGCGAGGCATTTGGCTCGCCATCGAGAGTTTTAGAACGGAAAGCCTGCCTCTCTGTGAAACCTTGCGATTGAACTGCATTTAAATAAAAAATAAACATATCCTGAATCTTCTTCAAAAATATATTTTACCCGCGTTGATTATAATGGTCTGTGTCATCCGTGTGCCATTGTTTGCACAAACCCCCACAGGGGCCGGTTCAAAAACAGACAGTCTGCAAAAACTTTTGATCAAGCAGAAAGAAGATACAAATAAAGTAAACACCCTCAACGCCCTTGCCCGGGAATACAAAGGCAGCAACCCCAACACTTCTCTCATTTTTATTAATGATGCCCTTGCTCTCTCGGAAAAAATAAATTACAAAAAAGGCAAGGCAAATGCTCTGCGGATTAAAGGCGGTTATAATCTTGATAAAGCAAACTACCCCGAAGCACTAAAATATTATTTTGCTTCGCACAAGCTCTTTGAAGAACTTAACGACAAAACCGGCATTGCAAAAACCCTCGGCAACATCGGACTCGTTTATTGGAAGCAATCCGACTACCCCAAAACATTAGATTATTATTTCAAAGCATTGAAAATGGATGAAGAACTTGGAGACAAAAGCGGAATTGCGGCCGACCTCGGCAACATTGGAATTGTTTATATGGACCAAGCCAACTATCCCAGAGCATTAGACTATTATTTCAAAGCATTGAAAATGGATGAAGAACTAGGGAATAAAAATGCAGAAGCAGCCGTCCTCGGCAACATCGGCATTGTCTATAGTAAACAAGCCGATTATCCCAAAGCGCTGGAATATTACTTTAAAGGTCTAAAAATGTCTGAGAAAATTTACCAAAAACAGTGGACGGCAAATGCTCTTGGCAACATCGGACTTGTCTATAAGCAGCAAGCCGATTATCCCAAAGCATTAGACTATTATTTCAAAGCATTGAAGATGGATGAAGACCTTGGAGATAAAAGCAGAGTTGCAATCTGGCTCGGCAACATCGGGAATGTCTATAATGACCAAGCTAACTATCCCAAAGCATTAGACTATTATTTTAAAGCATTGAAAATGGATGAAGAACTGGGAGATAAAAATGGAATTGCGATCAATCTCGGTAACATCGGTTCTTCATATATAAAGATTGGAAATGCAGACCGAAGCGTCAGTACAAAAAAATATAAAGAAGCAGAAGAGTATTTGAAACGTTCGCTTGCGCTTAGCGATACACTTGGAGATTTAGAGGGAGTAAAAGAAATTCACCAAAACCTTAGCCAATTAGACAGCACACTTTCAAAAAGAGAAGTTGGCTTGGGCAATTTTGTTTTGGCAATAAAGTACAGTGAAGCGTCAATGGAGCATTACAAAAAATACATTGCCGCGCGGGATAGCATTGCTAATGATGAAAACACCAAAAAACAAACCCGCACCGAAATGAACTTTGAGTTTGATAAAAAAGAAGCCATTGCAAAAGAAGAACAAGAGAAGAAAGACGCTCTGGCCGCCGCAGAAACCAAAAAACAACGCATAGTCCTTATTCTTGTTTCCTGCTTTTTAGTTCTTGTACTTGGGTTGGCTTTTATTATCTTCCGCAGTCTGCGCATAAACCAGCACAAAAACAAGATCATCTCCCATCAAAAAGAAGTGGTAGAAAAGCAAAAGCAATTTGTAGAAGAAAAGCAGAAAGAGATTTTAGATTCTATTCATTATGCTAAACGCATACAAACCGCTTTAATTACCAGTGAAAAGTATATAGCGAGGCATTTGGCTCGTCATCGTGAGTTTTAGAATGGAGAGCCTGCCTCTCTGTGAAAACCGCGCGATTGAAAATAGTTTAAAAAGTTAATGAAGAATTAAAAAAGTGAAAAAGTATCTCTTTACGCCTCTTTTTTTCTATATACTCGTCAGGCGGAGAGTTTAAATGTCGAAGTTTAAACAAACAGGTCACTTCGAGTAGTTTCGACGATAGGAGAAACGTATCGAGAAGTGATTTCGAAGGCAGTTCTCGATATGCTCCATTTTATTGCGCCACTCGAACTGACAAAACCGGAACGTCATGTCGTGCGCAGTCGAGACATCTGCGTTATTTTTTTCCTGTATTTCGGTGCTTAAACTATAAGTTCTTTTGCCGGGAAATTAGGAGCTTAAAATAGAATTGCAATATAGAAAAAACCCTAATCACTGGAAATAGCAGAGGAAGGTAAGTCAAAACACAATCGTTATAGTTTTTATAATTTCTTTGGTATAATTTTCCTTTAAATTATACTATATTTACCTTTCTGTCGTTATAAATCATTAATGTCTGTAAAAAGGTTTTTATATTTTATTGCGTGTACCGCTATTTTAACTTCCTGCAGTACCAAAAAGAATAGCGTAGTTAGTCGTGGTTACCATAATCTTACGGCGCGCTATAACGGTTACTACTATTCCAACGAGAACATTAACGAGGGCGTTTATAAGATAAACAAAAACAACAAGGATAATTTCGATAAGATTCTCCCGGTATTTGTGTATCCCCCGCCTGAGAAGGCCAAAGCTACTTTTGCCGAGTTTGACAAGGCCATAAAAAAATCTTCACTTTGCATTCAAAAACACGCCATTAAGGATAAATCCGGCAACGAGATTCCTTCCTCCGGCAAATGGATAGATAATAACTGGATCAACATTGGCATCGCCCATTTTTACAAACGCGAATTTTTCAGTGGTCTGGAATCATTTGAATACGTAGCCCGTACCTATACCAAATCAAAGGATAAGTACACGGCCATGATTTGGATGATCAAGAGCAACAACGAAGTGGGCGCTGTTAGCAGTTCCGAACCCATCATCAGCCTTTTAAAGAACGAAAAAAAACTTCCTCAGAAAATAAAGAACGAGCTTCCCGCTGTTGAAGCCGATTACTATATGCGACGTGGCCAGTACACCGAAGCCGCAACCAAATTAATGGAAGCCAGCCGTATTGGCAACTTCTTCACCCGGCCCGCGAAAAGCCAGCGAGCCCGGTATTCCTTTATCATAGCGCAAATGTATGAGGCGCAGAAAGAAAACAAGCGCGCTATACAATATTACAAACGCACCCTGGCCCTTAAGCCCGCTTACGACATGGTGTTTTACAGTAAGATTAAAATGGCACGGCTGCTGGATGTAAAGCGCAACAATTCTGAAAAAACAAAAAAAGATCTTCTTAAAATGGCGAAGGAATTTAAGAACAGCGATTACTTTGACGTGATTTATTATACTCTTGGTGAAATTGAGGAGAAAGAACGGAACACCGATAAGGCCTTGTATTATTACCGACGTTCAGTGCAAACCAGCACCGTTAATGTGAGCCAGAAAGCCCTTTCCTATTTAAAAATGGGTGAGATAAATTTCGACCTGGCCAACTACCAGCCTTCTGAAGCTTATTACGACAGCGCAGTGGTTACCCTCCCGAAAGATCATCCGGATTATGACCGAATTGTGGCACGTAAAAAAACACTGGAATTCCTGGTTAGCAACATCCGCGTTATTAAAGCGGAAGACAGTCTGCAGCGCGTTGCTAAAATGAGCGAATCGGAACGGAACGCCTACATTGATAAGATGATTGCCAAAATTGAAAAGGACGAAGAACGCAAGCAGAAAGAGAAGGAAGCCATGACGAGTAACAACAGTTTGCCAAACAACACACAGTTAAATCCTGTCACGCTCACCGATCCTTCACAGGGCGCCCTCTTCTATTTTTATAACCCCACAACCGTATCCTTTGGGGTTGCTGATTTCCAGAAAAAATGGGGAACCCGCAAACTGGAAGATAACTGGCGAAGGACCAATAAAGCCACTGTTGTTGAGAGTCCCACTACGGCCACCGACACTAAAACAAGTACCGCAACCGTGGCAAACCCTGCCGACAAATCAAAAGTGCAACGCGAAAATTTTGTAAAAGGATTACCGCTAAATGATACGCTTATTACCCAGAGCAATAACCGCATTATTGACGCTTACTACCTGATGGGCTCTATTTACAAAGAAGACTTAAACAATACCAAAAAGGCTGAGGCGGCTTTTGAAGAGCTTAACCAGCGTTTTCCCAAAAACAAATACCTGTTAAATAACTATTATGTGTTATACCGGATGTACCTGAGCGACAAAAACACAGAAAAGGCAGAGTACTACAAGCAAAAACTCCTGAACGATTTTCCTGACAGTGAATTTGCCCTGCTGATAAAAAACCCGAACTACGCCGAAGAACTGAATACCAAAAAAAGCGAAGTGGAATCATTTTACGCTACGGCTTACACGGCTTTCATTGAAAACAGATATCCCGAGGCGATAGACCTGAGCCGGCAGGGCATCAAGAAATTTGGCAAGAACGATTACCTGCCAAAGTTTGAATTCATTAAAGCGATGAGCCGTGGTAAAACCATTGGAATTGATACCCTTGAAGTTGATCTTAAACTGCTTGTGGCCCGTTATCCAAAGAGTGAGGTAACGCCATTGGCCAACGATATTTTAATGTCTATTAAGAAGCAAAAGAATCCGGCCATGTTCAACGGTGGTTCCAGTACGCTTTCAACCGATACCTTTAACGTAGACTTTGAAGGCGAGCATTTCTTAATCGCAATTGTACCCGACGATCCTAAGATAGCCGATGCTTTTAAAACAAATCTTAATGCCTTTTCAACCAAATATTTCAGCGCCAAACAATTTAATTTAACCAGTAACTTATTTAACACCGAGAAACAGCTGGTGATACTGAAAACCTTTGCCAATGCACAGGAAGTATTTGGCTATTACGATTATTTATTGAATGATAAGGACGTATTTAAAGGCGCAGTAAAAAGAGAACTTATTGAAATATACCCTATTAGCGCAAGTAACTTACCGCTTTTGTTTAAAAAGAAAAATGTGGCCGGCTATCAGCTTTTTTTTAACGACAACTATAAAAAGTTTGTAAGCAGCCCTAAATAGCGTAATTAAATTTTATTGTTTAACTTTAATAAAAATAAAACATGTTAGGCATGAGCTCAAATAAAAACCAGTCAGTTGAAGGCGGATCGGTTAACCTGATTGGTACCGGCACCAAAATTATTGGCGACATCCACTCAAATGGCGATGTAAGAATAGATGGCACCCTTGTAGGGAATCTTACCACTTCAGGCAAGTTTGTATTAGGTCCAAATGGCGTGGTTGAAGGAAACGTCAGCAGTAACAATGCCGATCTGAGCGGTGAAGTTAAAGGTACGGTAAACGTAAATGAGATGTTATCTTTAAAAAGCACTGCCAGAATCAACGGCGATATAATTACCGGAAAATTAACCATCGAACCGGGCGCCATGTTTACAGGCACCTGCAACATGGGAGCAAAAGTAAAGAACATGCACCAATCTGCTCCATCGTTAAATGCCTCCAAAACAGCCTAACCCCTTCTTAAAATACAGTAACCTCGCTATCCAGATGGGTGTTACCATTGGTCTTGCTGCCTGGGGCGGAATGAAGCTGGACGAGCACTATAAAAACAAAACACCCGTATTTACAATTGTTTTAAGTCTTGTTGGAATTGCAGCGGCCATGTACCTTGTGCTTAAAGATTTCATTAAACCCAAGGAATAGTGCTGCTCAAAGGATTTGTTACCCTGCTTATAAGTTTAATCCTTTCGGTATTAAGTTCCCTGGCACTTAGTCATTTCACTAAATTTTATTCGGAGAACTACTGGTTCAGCCTTGCGCTTTTTACCGGGCTATTTTTTATCCTTAACTTTTTCTATTCTTCCAGAACCGATTTTAAATCCCACTCCAACCTTCTTCTTGGCACTATATCCGTAAAACTTTTTATCCTGCTGGTGGCTATTTTCCTCTACTCACTCTATGATAAAAAAGGATTTTTCTCCTTTTTTGCTCATTTTAGCGCTCATTATATTTTGTTTACTGTTTTTGAAATAAGATATTTGCTGCAGATAGTAAACCGTAAGCAGGCTAATAAATAACAGCTCCATTATAAATAAAGATTCATCATGAAAATAACCTTCACTTTCGCCCTGGTATTAAGTTCGTTAATATTTAGCGCCCAGGAGAAAACAAATAAAAAAGGAAGCGAATATAAATTCACGACTATTAAAAGTCTGGATGCAACCGAAGTTCAGAATCAGAACATGACAGGTACCTGCTGGTCGTTTTCGGGTCTATCGTTTTTTGAAAGCGAACTGATAAGGCTTGGAAAAGGAAAAGATTTTAACCTGAGCGAAATGTTTATAGCGCGCAAAGCCTATACCATGAAGGCAGATAATTACATGCGCATGCATGGCCGCACTAATTTTGGCGAAGGCGGAGGGTTTCCTGACGTGTTAAGCGTGATAAAAAAACACGGACTGGTGCCGGAAGAAGCTTATACGGGTAAAAAAGAAAGTACCTCCCCTCACAACCATAAGATGCTGGAGACTACTTTAAAAAACATTCTTCACCCCACTGCTTTGGATGAAACACAAAAAATAGATTTTAGTTTTCTTCATAATTCAGTAGACGCGGTGTGCGATGAATTCCTGGGAAAAGCTCCCGAAAAATTTAGTTATAAAGGAAAAGACTATACACCCAAAACTTACGCGGAGGCGGCAGGAATTAATCCTAATGATTATGTTTTTCTTACCTCCTTTACCCACCACCCGTTTTATTCACAATTTGTACTTGAAGTGCCAGACAACTGGAACTGGGAACTAATGCATAATCTTCCTTTGAATGAAATGCAGGAAGTAATAGCCAATTCCATTAACAACGGTTATACTATTGCCTGGGCTGCCGATGTAAGCGAAAAAGGATTTATGTATACCGATGGACTTGCTATTGTTGCTGAACCCGGACAATCGTATTCAGAAGCAAGTACCAGGCCTGTTAACCAGCTTAAAATTACTCCGGAATTGCGCCAGAAAGCATTTGACAATTTTGAAACGCAGGATGATCACGGGATGCATATTGTTGGTACAGCTAAAGATCAGAACGGCACCCTGTACTACACGGTTAAAAACAGTTGGGGAAAAGAGACCAACCAGTGCGACGGATACCTTTATGCAAGCGAAAGTTATGTTTTGTATAAAACAACCAGTATTATGGTTCACAAAAAAGCAATTCCACCTGCGATTGCCAAAAAATTAGGAATCACTCTTTAAGCATACAGTCATAAAACACTGTAATTAAGCTAGTTAAACTCGCAAAGTTTTTAGTAAAATCATACTTATTAAAGCACCCAACCCGTGCTTTAATACGTTCGTATAGTATAATAAGAAACTTAGCACGGTTTTTGCAAATTACCTGCGGAGGTTTTTTAACCAGATTAAAAACAGCAAACCATGAATACGCGCCAGTTAACAATTCCGATGTTTCCTTTAAGTATGGTGTTATTGCCGGGTGAAACTACCAAGCTTTACATTCATGAAGAAAGATACAAGCAACTCATTAATGAGTGTTTAACCAACGATGCATCCTTTGGTATTCCTTATACTGAAAAAGGCGCAGTAACTGGCTTTGGCTGCGAGGTAAAAATTAAACGTATTTTAAAGACTTATGATAATCTGGACATGGACGTTCTGATAGAGGGAAGCAACCTGTTTAAGTTAATTGAATACTCAAAAGTTCTTACTCCCAAACTATATGGTGCCGGAGTGGTGGAATACATTAACATTACCCAAAAAATCCAGCTCAACAATTTACAGGATGCCGTGGTAAATTACTTCGGGTCCATTCAAAATCAGTTTATTGATTATGATACTGTAGCTGGTTTAACGGTTTATAATGTGGCATCTTCGCTACAATTAACGCATCCTGAAAAATTCAGACTCATTTCAGCTAACAACCAGCAACTTCACCTGCTTAACCAGATTAAATTCATTAATCACATCATTAATACCGAGCAACAGATAAAGGATAGATTTATTGATAACTAAAGCTGTTTTAGTTTTTTTGAAATCTCCTTCTACCAATCCTTACATCTTTTATTTATTATCTGCATAATGTTATGTAAGGGTATTTCCCTATTTGTCTAAGAAATACCTTCTTTGGCATATATATTTATGCATTTAATCGGAACCGTTTGAATTCCTTTCCATCCTGGGTCATTTTAATTACAATTTAAAATCAAACGGTTATTATCGGGTGAAAGGCTCTTCTTTAATACGGCGTTTGAGGAATTTAACAATTGTCCGAAAATTGTATTTCACGGTGGGTTTGCTCACCCTCTTTTTTATTTTTGAAGTACTTGCGCTTTGCTTCCTGCTCAATACTCTTGCTACAACCCGCGCATTCGTAAGCGGGGACGCGCTCTGGTCAAAAGCCCAAAAAGACGCTGTATACCAGCTTCAAACTTATGCTTATACATTAAATGAAGTTCATTATCGCCGGTATATACAATATATAAAAATACCGGTTGGTGTTAGACTTGCAAGATTGGAACTGCAAAAACAGAAACCGGATTACGAACTGGCAAAAGCTGAATTGGTTATTGGTCAGAACAATCCCCAGGATATTAATAGAATGATACCTGCATTCACACGTTTAAAATCAGTACAATTCATTAAAAATGTTCGGCAAATCTGGATGCTATCCGACAAGTCTATCGATCAGCTCCTGGAAATAGGCCAGAAAATACATAGCGAAATAAAATCTCATAAACCCTCTCCCTCCAGGTTAAATGCCTTGCTGCTTGAACTGAACTCAACTAACGAGGAGCTCAGGTTACTCAGCGTTCGCTTTTCTTCAACACTGGGGAACGGATGCCGCTGGCTTGAAAATTTTACGATCTATCTCCTTTTTATTATGGCACTAACCGTAATTGCATTCAGGTTCGCACTCACATATAATCTCAGTAAAAGAATTTCAAAGGGTTTAAACGAGATTATTGACTCAGCCGACAAAGTAGCGCGCAACGATTTTAGTTCACGGATGGTTGCCTATTCAAAAGATGAGATAGGACATCTTATTCGCTCATTTAACCACATGACCGATAATCTGGAGCACAACTTGAACAAGCGAAAGCTGGCAGAAATTGACATAAAGGACAACCAGCGGGCTCTTGACAAAACCGAACATCTTGCCCACGTTGGGAGCTGGGAGTGGGATATTGTTAACGATAAAATAACCTGGTCAGAAGAACTTTACAGGATCTATGGACTAAAAAAGAATGACTTCAAAGCAGATTACAAATTTTTCCTGGAGTGTATTCACCCCGATGACCGCGAATATGTAGCCAAAATTGTTAGAACAGCGGGAGAGCAAAAAAAGGGGATTAATTATTTTCATAAAATAATCAGGAAAAGCGATGGAGCAATACGAATTGTTAATGGCCGGGGACGGGCCATCGTAGAAAACGGAAAAGTAATAAAATATGTTGGCACCGCTCAGGATGTAACCGAAGCTGTTTTAGCGGAACAGGAAATACACAACAGTCAGCTTGCCCTGGCCGAGGCGCAGCAGATTGCTCACATCGGCAGCTGGGAATGGAATGTAAAAGCCAATATTATTTTATGGTCAGAGGAATTATACAGGATCTACGGACTGGAACCATCGGAATTTGAAGCCACTTATGAATCTTTCTTAGAATGCGTTTATCCTGAAGATAAAGCATATGTAAGTAAGTTGATCTTGGATGCAGGCAAAAACAAAAAAGAACTCGACTATTTTCACAGGATCACGCGAAAAAGCGACGGAAAAATACGCATGTTGAAGTGTTATGGAAAGGCTGTGGTTAATGAACATAACCAGCTGGTTAAATTCACCGGCACAGCCCAGGACGTTACCGAAGCCAAACAATTTGAAGATCGCATCAAAGAACTTTCGTTGATTGCCAGCGAATCAAAGAATGGTATACTGATACTCGATAAATTTGGAAAAGTGGAATGGGTCAACGACGGCTTCACCAAACTTTCCGGTTATACGCTGGATGAAGTCAGCGGAACTACCGCCGATATTTTAAGAAAAGGAAAAGATTCGGGCCTTAAACCCGGAACCCTAACTTATGAAACACTTGTAAAAGAACGAAAGCCTCTTATTTACGAAGCCGAAAACTATACCAAGGATGGCCGGAAATACTGGGCGCAAACCACTTTGTCGCCCTTATTTGATGAGCAAGGCGAAATCTATAAAATAATTGCCATTGATTCTGATATCACCCGTTTAAAGAAAACGGAAAAGGAATTAATCAAAGCCAAGGAAAAAGCCGAACAGTCTAAAAAAGCCAAAGAACAGTTTCTTGCCAATATGAGCCACGAGATACGAACGCCAATGAATGGTATTATCGGTTTTGCACGCTTGCTTGAAGATTCATCGCTGACGCCTGAACAAAAAGAATATTTAAAAGCAATTGAAACTTCGGGAACAAATTTACTTGTTATAATTAACGACATCCTCGATTTCTCCAAACTGGAAGCTGGCAAAATTGTTTTCGAAGAACGTAAAATTGATGTGCATGAATGCGTTGGCAATGCAATCCGGATTCTAAAATCCAAACTCACCGATAGTAAAGTAAAACTATATGAAGTGATAGACAGCAACGTTCCTCACGAGTTGCTCGGGGATGAAGTACGCTTAAGCCAAATATTAATTAACCTTGTTTCCAATTCCATAAAATTTACGAATGAGGGCGAAATAAAAGTATCGGTAAAGCAACTGCGCGAATATGATAATTCGATAGAATTAGAATTTCGCGTGAGCGATACCGGGTGGAAATTCCGTTGTAACAGCCCCCATTTGACCGCTTGAAAGAGCCCCCACTTGACCGGAGCAAACAGCCCCCTCAAGATCGGATCAAAGAGCCCCCACCTTTTATAG
>JACDDR010000097.1:7175-15709 GCA_013816895.1 Bacteroidota bacterium | reverse complement strand
TGCATGGAGCAACGGAATTACAAACGGTGTTGGTTTTGTTCCAACAAACTCTGCTGTGTATTCAGTAGTAGGAACTGCCACCAACGGTTGTACCGGTAATGCATCTGTTAACGTAACAGTTAATCAAAATCCAGGCTTAAACGCTACGGCCAGCCCTGGCTCTATTTGCGCTGGCTCATCCAGTACTCTGAGCATCGCAGGAAACGCGGCAACTTATTCAGTAAATTCAGTTGCCTCCGGTAATTCGGTAATACTTACACCAACTGCTTCTGCCAACTATACCGTGAGCGGGGCTTCCACACAGGGTTGTGTTACTACTACTACTTTAACTGTATTTGTTTCCAGCTGCGTAGGAATTAAAGAAAATATTTCGGAAGCAACTTCTCTCTTAGTTTATCCGAATCCATCCAACGGCACATTCACCCTACGAACCGAAGGAAATGAAACCGCGGTTATTACCAATGAACTCGGACAGGTGATTAAAACAATACGCCTCGAAGGAGGTAAAGAAGAACAGGTGAGCGGACTAACAAGTGGTATTTACTTTGTTATTACTTCGTCCACTAAAAACAGGATCGTTGTAATTTATTAAGAAAAGCAATTGGTTCTTCTGACAAAAAAATATAAAGCGGCTGCAATTTTATTTGTGGCCGCTCTTTTTTTTACCCCACTGGCGGTTTCGCCCTTTGTGCTTGATTTTACATTAACCGCAAGATTTGTATGCCTTGCAAGCCTGCTTTTTATGAGTCTATATTTTCTTTCAAGGGAAAGAGATGTACTCATTTTTAAGACCGATGTTATTTCTTTGTTTTACCTCGTCTTTGTTATTTTCACAGCCTGTTCCATCCTCTGGGCCCATACCTTATCAGAAGCTATTTTCGACAGCTGTAAACTCATCCTGGGGTTTGTGGTCTTCATACTTACCCGTTTTATATTCATCCATCATCCCGCATTCTTTAATTCCTTTCTTAAAAAATTTCCGGTGCTTCTTTTTGCGATCGGATTTATTGTCGCGCTTCTTCAAATAAGCCACCTGCCCGATTTTAAAAAAGACTCCATGTATCTTGTTACGGGAATGAACGGACATAAAAATCTTTATTCCAGTTTTCTGTTTCTTAATTTATTTTTTCTCGTGCTGGGGTTTCTTAAATCAGAAAAAATCTGGAAACTCCTTTCGGTCCTTTGCATTGTTCTTTCACTTGTATTGATCGTGTTCATCCGCACCAAGGCCGTGTGGATAGGTCTATCAGTAACGGTGCCAATCTGCGGATTTCTTTTTATTTTTCAACGAATTAAAAAAAGGGGAATACATTTTTTAGTTCCCGTTTTTCTATTGTTGGTGTTGGCCAATCTTTTTTTTCTTGTAGCCTTGCCGCCTATTATAAAAAAAGGAATTGTTTCCAACGCGGAGATCATCAAGATGAAACCAGAGCAGCGTCAGAAAAGTGAAATTGATAATGAACGTTTGGTATTGTGGGATAAAACCTATTCAGTATTTAAAAAACATCCTGTAATCGGTGTTGGCGCCGGTAACTGGCAGATTTACTTTCCTGATGAAACCTTAACAGGACTGTGGCGCGCGGAGGATCTGAATTACACGTTTCAGCGTCCGCATAACGATCTACTCTGGATCCTTTCTGAAACCGGACTCATTGGCTTTAATTTATTTCTGTTGTTCCTGTTTACATTACTGGTTTTTATTTACAGGGCCATTGTTTTTTTTACGGACAATAAAGCTGTGCGTACAGAACTTGTTTTGTGTTTGGCTTTTATTTGCGGTTATACTGTTATTTCCTTTTTTGATTTTCCGCGCGAACGGGTAGAACACATTACCTGGCTGAACATGATCTTTGGTATTGCTTTATTCCATATAAGGCAAACAACCCTCTTACCCGCTTTTGGAAACCTGAAACCCCGACTGACCTTTTCATTTGCCGCTTTGGTGTTATTATTTGTGACAACTGTTGGAATACTCCGTTACCGGGGAGAATATTATACCCGCAAAATGTATGACCAAAAAAGAGTGAACAATTATACCGGCGTGATCACAAACGGCGACAAGGCCCTGAGTTTTGCGTATACCCTCGACCCTACTTCGCTGCCCATAAAATGGTTTACCGGTAACGCGCGGGCGGCCTTAGCCGATTATAAAAACGCGAAGCTTGATTTTCATGAAGCCTGCGGATTAAACCCGTACAACCGCAACGTATTGAATGATCTGGCTTCTGCCTACGCCTTTATTGACAATGTGGGCGTTGCAAAAAAACTTTACCGTGAAGCAGCGCGTGTTAGTCCGCGCTTTGATGAACCCAAATTAAACCTTGCCGCTATTTACATTCAGGAACACAATTACAAAACCGCTTCGGAATGTTTAAAAGATATGTACCACGATTCGGAGCGACGCACACAGTATCAGCAAATGGTGAATGCTTTTTTGGAGGTGAAGTAGGAAGGGATTATATAAATGAATATCCTTGTTATTAATGAGTAAAAATTAACTTATAAGTGTTATTAGCACTACCTGTTAGAATTAGTTCGCTCTTTTTCAAACGAATTATTTTCCAGTAAAAACCGTAGTTATTGAATTCAGGGTTAAAAATGTTTCTTTCACATAAATTATTTTGACAATTATATTTAATTACGTCAAAACCAATTGACGTTTTGTCCTCTTGGAAACGCAAACCCGCATAGTAGATTTTTGTATTATAAGAATAATCATGGGCCCTGGCATTAGTTAGTGTAAATTTAACCTCATCATTCTGAAAATTTGTTACACCATTTCCTGTAGTAATGTAAGCCGTAGAATCAATGCCATTAACTTCGTATAGTTTTAATTTCCAACTCTTATTTGAATTACTTTCATTTCCGCCAAACAAGTGTTTAATTGCCACGTTGCTCCAACCACCATCCTCATACTTTTTGCAGGTAGTTAATAAAACCAGCAATAACAAGATAAAACTATATTTGAATATAAAGCGCATTAGTGCGTTAAAACTATTTTATACGTGTTTACGAGTGATTTTGTAATGATCAGCTTTGTTTTGGTTAGTTTCCGGATTGACCATTCCGTTGCCCTGTTTCTTTCCGGGTTAAATATATTTCTTTGACAAGTTAGAATATTATTTCTTATAAAACATTGGGATGTGTCGTTATCATTGGCATTCAACTCACTGCCTATAGAAAACAGTTTTGCCTTCTTATCAATAGACATAGTGTAATGGTAAACATAAGTGCCTGCGAAGTAAGTTCTGGAATGAGCCCAGGCAATGCTAAAAACGATAAAATTGCCTTCGCCATCCGACGATAGGTTTCTCCCTTTTATCATCTCGGTTGAATCTATGCCATTAACCTCGTAAAGCTTTAATTTCCAACCTTTATGGGCCATATCCTTATTATCGCCAAACAAATGTTTTATTCGTTGAAACACAAAGCCTCCCTCAGGGTATTTATGACAGGCAGTCAGAAAAAAGAGTACTACTGCTATGGAAATATATTTATATATAACTTTCATTAAAAGTCCGTTGGAGTAATTGTAAGGTAGAATTCATTAAATCCATTGCGCTGTTATTAATTATCTTTTTCTCTTTGAATCTCCTTTTTATCTTTATTAAATATAAATATTTTTTTCTGTTTTTTCCATTGATGAATAAGTTCAAAACCACAAAAACAAAGCCCGCAATCATTTCGAGAGCGGGCTTTTCTATTGAAGTAAGACTTAAATTTTCTTTAGTGCTTCACTTTATCTTTAAAAATCTTCTCAAACTTATCCACCTTAGGCTGAATCACAAATTTACAATAAGGTTCAGAGCTGTTCTGGTTGAAATAATTACTATGATAATCTTCGGCCGGGTAAAAATTCGTAAAGGCCGTTATTTCAGTAACAATAGGATCGGGATACGCCCCGCTTTTATTGATCTCGGCTTTATACTTTTCAGCAGTTTTCTTTTGCTCTTCGTTGTGATAAAAAACAGCCGAGCGGTATTGCGTTCCATGATCATTTCCTTGTCTGTTAAGCGTAGTAGGATCGTGTGTTTTCCAGAATACTTCCAGTAATTCATCAAAACTTACTTTTGTTTTATCATACGTTATCTGACAAACTTCTGCATGTCCGGTTGTACCCTGGCATACCTCTTTATAAGAAGGATTTTTTACCGAACCGCCGCTGTAGCCGCTTTTAACTGTCATTACGCCGTTCATGCGCTGAAATACCGCTTCCACGCACCAGAAACATCCTGCGCCAAATGTAGCGGTATCAATATTTGTAGAGTTTGCCGATTCTTTATGATCCATAGTTTTAGTTTTAGCTGAGTTACCGCTTTGTCCACATGCATTTAAAAAAAACACAGCGGCAACCATTGTTACTCCGAGTTTAATATTATTTATTCCGTTTATCATGATCTTGTTGTTTATATATAGTAGACGAGCTTAACCCGATATCCTTACAACAAAAATCCCTCGCTAAAAGGAGGGATTCATATTCTTAGTCTTTTTTTGCTTCGCCTTCTTTAGGCTTTTTTTCTTTTTTTGGCTTACCGCCTTTTTCGCGGCCGGCAAAATCAAAATATTTTTTCAGTTTATCGTTCTTCGTAATTTTAATTACTCCGTCAATGTCCCACTCTTCTACTTTAAAGGTCATCATTAATGTTTGATCCTTATCATCGGTGGTAGAGGCTTCTACTTCCAGCAAGCGCACTTCTGTTTCTGTTTCATCGGTATAAATAGAATCTTTGTTGATGCGGTACTTTATCCACTTATACTGGAATTTATCGAATAAAAAATCGCTGAACATCTTGCCATCCTTGAATTCTATTTTATCAGCAATAGACTTTTTACCAACCTGACCGTCTTTCACTTCGGTAATTCCCACATTGAAAATACGCTTGTGGAGCGGATCTTTATCCCCTTTATAGGCAGCGTTAATAAATACTATCGCGGCAATAATTAAACAGGAAAAGGAAATGAGTTTCTTAATATTCATAGTAAATTTGTATAAACTTGAGTAGTGTAAAAATAAGGAATATTATTCCACTCAAGAGTTAAATATAATTAACAAAATGCAACCACTTGCCGAACGAATGAGACCCAAAGTGCTGGATGATTACATCGGCCAGCAGCATCTGATAGGCCCCGGTAGCGCGCTCCGGAATGCCATTGCGCAAAACCTTCTGCCCTCCATTATTTTATGGGGTCCGCCTGGCGTAGGAAAAACTTCTCTTGCCCTTATTATTGCCAATGAACTGAAGCGTCCCTTTTTCATGCTGAGCGCCATTAACAGCGGGGTAAAAGATGTGCGTGAAATTATTGAAAAGGCCGGCGACAATAATATTTTCAATCAAAGCAAACCCGTTTTATTTATTGATGAGATCCACCGCTTTAGTAAATCGCAGCAGGATTCTTTACTGGGCGCAGTTGAAAAGGGAGTTGTTACGCTTATTGGCGCCACTACCGAGAACCCTTCGTTTGAAGTGATCAGCGCCTTGCTCTCGCGTTCGCAGGTTTATATTTTAAAGCACCTCGAAGAAACAGAATTGCTTACTTTACTAACCAACGCGATTAACAACGATGAAATTTTAAAACAAAAACAGATTGATTTAAAAGAACACGAAGCGCTTATCAGGGTAAGCGGTGGCGATGCGCGTAAACTTCTGAACGCACTGGAAATAGTGGTGAACAGCGAGCCTGGTAATAAAGTAGTAATTACCAATGAACTTGTTTTAAAAACAATCCAGCAGAATCTTGCACTGTATGATAAAAACGGGGAGCAACATTACGATATTATTTCAGCGTTTATAAAATCCATACGCGGCAGCGATCCAAATGCTGCTTTATACTACATGGCGCGGATGCTGAAGGGCGGCGAAGATCCGCTTTTTATTGCGCGTCGGCTTTTAATTCTTGCGAGTGAAGATATTGGCAACGCAAATCCGAATGCTTTACTGCTGGCGAACAATTGTTTTACCGCGGTGAACGTGATCGGAATGCCCGAGGCAAGGATCATTTTGAGTCAGTGCGTTACTTACCTTGCCTGTAGTCCTAAGAGCAACGCTTCTTACATGGCTATTAATGAAGCAATGGCCCTGGCCGAAAAAATGGGGAATTTACCGGTGCCTTTGCATTTGCGGAACGCTCCCACCAGGCTGATGAAAAATCTTGATTACGGAAAAGATTACCAGTATGCGCATTCCTATGAGAACAATTTCATTTTCCAGGAATTTTTACCGGATGAACTTGCGAATACCAAATTGTACGAACCCGGCAACAATGCACGGGAAGCGGAACAACGCGCCTATCTAAAAAAACTTTGGAAAGAAAAGTACGGGTATTGACCGAAATGTCAGTTCGAGTAGCTTTGTAGCGAAGCGGAAAAGCGTATCGAGAACTGATTAGAACCACATAGAAGTTTTCTCAACACAGAGGAAAAGAGGGTACAAAGGTCACAGAGATTATTAAATCCGCGTTAACTGTCAGTTCGAGTAGCTTTGTAGCGGAGCGAAAAAGCGTATCGAGAACTGATTAGAGCCACTTAGAGGTTTTTAACACAGAGAAACATGAGAATACAAAGGTCACAGAGATTATTAAATCTGCGTTAAATGTCAGTTCGAGTATGTAGCGGAGCGGAAAAGCGTATCGAGAACTGATTAGTTTTTCAAACACAGAGAATAAGAGGATACAAAGGACACAGAGATTAATAAGGACTCTCTCAACTCTGCGTACTCAGCGGCCTCTGCGTGAAAGATCAGTCGAGAACAAGCCACAGATTACACGGATTACACAGACTAAATTTCTATGCCTACCTAACTCTGCGCTCTCCCCGCCTCTGTTTGAAATGTCAGTTCGAGTAGCTTTGTAGCGGAGCGAAAAAGCGTATCGAGAACTGATTAGAGCCACTTAGAGGTTTTTAACACAGAGAAAAAAGAGAACACAAAAGGCACAGAGATTATAAAGATCTTTTAACTCTGCGCCCCTCTGCGTGAAAACAGTCGAGAATAGCCACAGATTACACTGATTACCCAGATTAGAATTGTCTATAATCCCTCACTACTCTGCGCCCTCCCCACCTCTGCGTGAAAATTTCGAGAAGAATTTTTCCTCATTCAGCCTCAGACAATTACGGATTATTTTGTTCTTAGTTGGGGGTAAGTATCCATTTTTTACTCTTATTACAATGGATACTTCCTTAATTTTACTATTATGAAAACGAAAAAGAACATACTGCTGGTGGCTTTCTTTATTGCAGCCCTGACAGTAAGCGCACAAAAAAATAAAAACAAGAACGCCTCATCTTCTGCTCCCAGTGGCGGCAAATGCTTCGATGAAAGCAGCAAGGTAATAAACATTGGCGTTGGCTTTTTGGGCAACGGCTATTACAGCTATCATAACAACCGCAATTATTATTACCATTCAAATCCGGCATTCAACATCAGCTACGAACAGGCTATCCCAAATAAATTAGGGCCTGGCCTACTCGGCATCGGGATTTATCTAGGTTATCAATCCGCTTATTTCCGTTATGATAAAAACTATTATTATAACAATGCTTATTACTACAGGCAGGATAATTACCGGAATACGATGATTGCGTTAAGAGCAGCGTATCATCTTGACGCCCTTACAACCGAAAAAGCGGAATTGTATTTTGGATTAACTGCAGGCGTTCGTATCAGCACTTATTCGTATGGCACTAACTCGCCAGATCCTGATCTTTATGTTTCAACATACCGCACGGTATACCCGGCCTCTTCGTTGTTTTTAGGCGGAAGATACTATTTTACAAATAACATCGGAATGTTCGGGGAGCTTGGTTTTGGTTATACTTATTATAACGCACTGACTTTGGGGTTAAGTATTAAATTTTAAGTTGTAAATAAACTCCGGTTCTTCTGTAGTTTTTTACTTACAGAATTAGTGACACATAAAATTTTATGGTCTTGTGTTTTTCTTGCCGCATTAAAAAAACCATGCACTTAATTTTATAAATCGTTATTAAGAATTATTTTTTATCCATGACAGCAGTCACACTTGAACAATTAAAATACCCGATCGGAAAATTTGTTGCACCCGCAACTTACAGCGCTGAATTTATTTCTGAGTGCATCAGCGAAATAGAAAAATTTCCCTCACTCCTTAAAAAAGAGGTAAGCAATTTATCAGATGAGCAACTGGACACTCCTTATCGTCCCGAGGGCTGGACAATACGGCAGGTGGTGCATCATTGCGCCGACAGTCACATGAATGGTTTAACGCGTTTTAAATTAACGTTAACAGAAGACCTGCCCACTATTAAACCTTACAGGGAAAATCTGTTTGCTGAACTTGCTGACACCTTAACGATGGGCATTCCACCTTCCCTGATTGCAATTGAGGGTATTCATGCGCGATGGGCGGTATTACTTAAGTCGCTGAACGACACTCATTTTCACAGAAAATACATTCACCCTGAATACAAAAAAGAATTTTCTCTGCATGAAGCCACCGCCCTTTATTCATGGCATTGTAAGCATCATCTGGCGCATATTACTTCGCTGAAGAAGACA
>JACDDR010000097.1:0-7165 GCA_013816895.1 Bacteroidota bacterium | reverse complement strand
TTACACAAATTATCCTTCACTTCGTTCAGGATGAAATGAAGCGGAGCTAAAACCTAATCCCAATCAGCAGCATATCATCGGTTTGCTCATAGTCACGCTGCCATTCGTGCATTTCTTTTTCAATACGTGTTGCCTGCTGTGGCATTGGGAGGTCCTGAATATTGGTGAGAAGATCCCGAAACTGTTTGATCATGAATTTTTTTCCGTTATCGCCGCCGAATTGATCCTGTACCCCATCAGAAAACATATACAAGGTGTCGCCCGTATTCATTGATATACGGTGTTCAGAAAATCGTTTATGCAGATTGTGACCGAAACTTCCTATCGGAGATTTATCACCTTTAATTTCTATGAGCTCGCCCTTTTTAAAGAGGTATAAAGGACGTTTCGCTCCGGCAAAGGTAACTTCGTTCTTGCTTAATTTATAACGAACAACGGCAGCATCCATTCCATCATTTGTAATAATGTTACCGTGCTGTTTTAATGTTTCGTGCAGTTTTTTATCCAGCTGTGTTAAAATATTGGAAGGACTTGTTATACCTCCCGAGGTAACGATCTGGTTCAGTAAGGAGTTCCCGATCACCGTCATTAACGCGCCAGGTACGCCATGGCCGGTACAATCAATAGCCGCTATCACCGCTTCATCGCCCTGCTGACCGAACCAGTAAAAATCTCCGCACACCACATCCTTTGGTTTGTAAAAAATAAATGAATTTTTAAAAACATGCGTTACCATCTCGTTTCCGGGAAGAATAGATTCCTGGATGCGTTTGGCGTAATTGATACTATCGCGTATCTCTTTGTAAGCGATCTCAAGTTTTCGACCCTTTATAATCACCTCATGTGTGCGCTCCTTTACCTGCTGTTCCATATCCTCAGAATAAGAACGCAAACTGTTGCGCATGTTAATAAGCGCGTTACCCAATAAATCGTTATCGCTTAATTTGTCATAATGCACATTGAGATTTCCTTTACCAATTTCGTTAGCGAAGGTGGAGGTTTGCGCAAAGCTATCCGACAATGCATTTACCGATGAAACCATATCACCGATCACGTTTTTCTTGGCTTCAATTTTTTCTTCGGGCAATTCGCCGCGCCCCAATTGCTGCACAATGCTTTTCATCCTGAGCACCGGCTCGCGGATACCATTGGAAATAAAGAACACTGCCATTAAAATAAACACGAGCAATCCAAACGATGCAGCCATCATGATGGTAGTCATTCGTGAAGAATCTTTTTCTATTTCGGCTTTCATTGCTACAGCGGTTTCACGGTTGCTTCTAATGATGGAATTCAGCTTCTTCATAATAGAATCTGTGCGGGGAAGCACTTCACTTTCAACAAGCTCTTCGCACAGGAATTTTTTAGCAGGATTTTCATAATCATCAAAACTAACAAGCGTCCTCATGATCTCCTTTTCGATTCCAATCAGTCTGTAAAATTTCACAAAAACTTCAACGAGACTGTCGGACACCAATTGCCTTGAATCTTTATTGTTGTGGAAGGCAATGATGAATTCATCGAGGCGCTTCTTCAGCTTTGGATACCGCTTCTTATGGAGTGAATCGAGGCTTTTTTTATCATCGACATTATTCTGCAGATACACCCAGTTCGTGGCGTACATCTTAGACTCCGTCACCATAAGGTTAAACTCTTCGAGTGATTCAATGTAAGGATTGATCACCTCGGTCATTTCCTGTATTGTAGCTTTGTTTTTACGAATGATGTAATAATTGAAACATACATTGGCAATAACGATGATGATTACCAATACAAAGGCCAGTGTAATTTTAGGAAAGCCTGTATTCAAAAAACCTATTTTCATATTAATGGCAGACTCGTGGGCCAGCCGGGGTGTATACAAATATATCATAATTATATTAAAAACCGATTTTGAGAACCCTTTGGTTAATTATTCTTTGCATATTAAATATTTTATCTATCTTTCATTTCGTGCAAAAATTAAGGCTTATATATCCTCTGCTTCTGTTGCTGCTGGCCTCTTACTCCCGCATACACGCGCAGGCAGATTCAACAGTTGTTAAAAACGACACACTCGATTATTACGAAATGTCGCTTGAACAACTCCTCAATCTTAAATCACATGGTGTTCCTACCGAACTCGAAAAACTTATCAATTCATTGATATCCGTTGCCTCCAAAAAACCTTTGAATGTTCGGGAATCACCAAGTATTGTAAGTTTAATAACGGAAGAAGAAATCAAAAAATCAGGGGCACGCGATCTTATCGATGTGCTTCGTCTGGTGCCGGGAATCGATTTCGGGTCGGATGTGGAAGGTGTTGTGGGCATTGGCATGAGAGGGAACTGGGCACACGAAGGCAAAGTACTTGTGTTGTTGGATGGCCAGGAAATGAACGAGATTTTATTTGCCTGCAATATGTTTGGCAACCATTATCCCATTGAACAGATAAAAAAAATTGAAGTGATTCGTGGTCCCGGCTCTGCCATTTACGGTGGCTATGCAGAATACGGTGTCATTAACATTATTACCCGTCAGGCCGAAGACATCAATGGCGTTACCGTTTCAGGAACTTACGGACAAATGGAAAAGGATTTCGGAAGAAGAAATGTAAACCTGATGATGGGAAAAAAGATCGGGGATTTTTCCTTCAGCCTTTCCGGGATGATGGGACAAGGTCAACGCAGCGATCAAACCTACAGAGATTTTAATGATTCGAGTTACAGCATGGCGGGCAATTCGGCGCTTAATCCAAAATACTTTAACGCCGCTTTAGCTTACAAGGGACTAAGCTTCCGGGTGATCGGAGATTTTTTACAGACCACCATGCGAAACGGTTACGGCAATGTAATACGAGACGGTACGCAGGTAGAAAGTTTCAATTCCGTTTTTTCAGAATTAAAATACATTTATAAAGTAAACAGCAAATTAACCATCACCCCCAGGATCAATTATAAAACGCAAACGCCATGGCTGGCTCCTGCTTATGACAACAGGGAACCTTATAACAAAACCGCCACACGAACCACGGGCAATATAACCGCGTCGTACAACGTGAACCGTTATGTTAACATTGTTTTCGGATCGGAGCTTTACCGGGATGTAGCAGTGGACCATACCGACAGCAGTTACTTTCTGAACAAAAAACAAACCATTAGTTTTTACAATTATGCTTTTTTCGCGCAGGGTCTTATTAAAACACGTCTTGTGAATTTTATAGTAGGCGCGCGCTTTGATAAGCACAATGCCTATGGCCAGGCTTTTGTGCCCAGAGTAGGTTTAACAAAAAAATACAATCGTTTCCATTTTAAAGCCCTTTACAGTAGCGCTTTCAGGGCACCCGCCATTGAAAACATAAATGCAGCCGACAGTAACGGAATAAAGCCTGAGCTCACCCAGGTAATGGAAATTGAATTAGGTTATCAGCTTACCCATAAATCCATTTTTACGGTGAATGTTTATGATATTGAAACAAAAGATCCGATTATTTATTATACTTCGCTTGACAGCAGCAATACTGATCTATACAAAAACTTTGGTCACGCGGGCACACAAGGGATCGAGGCGGAATACCGAATCAAGGACAAATGGGGGCATTTTACAATTAACTATGCCTTTTATTCGGCCGCTAACAAACAAAAAGTTGATCTTTATAAAACTGAAAACAGCGCGTCACTCTTAGGTTTCTCCAATCACCGCCTTAATCTTAATGCAGGATGGAACATTACAAAAAAACTATCTTTCAATACTACCGCATCGTTTTATGGCGCGCGCTGGGCAGTCACATCACTTGATTCGGCAGGAAAAAGCGTACAGGAATTACTTGCGCCTCAGATCCTTTTAAACTGCTTTTTAAGATACATGCCCGTAAAAGGACTGAGCATTGGAGTGGGTGTTTATGATATACTTAACCAGAAATTCAAACTGGTTCAACCCTATGATGGAGGCAGTCCACCGCTTCCGGCACAATCGCGAGAATTGGTATTTCGTTTGCAATACGACCTGAACTTTAAAAAGAAACAGAATTGAAAAAAAAGCACTCCATAATGGATCTTAAAAAGCTGGTTATACTGGCTTTGATGGTGTGTGGCCTTTTCGGCGGTAGGGCAAGAGCGCAGGAAACCAACTATAAAGCCTACACCCTGTTCATTTATAATTTCATGAAATATGTTGAATGGCCTGAAGCACAAAGCAAGGGTGATTTTGTGATTGGCGTCCTCGGCGATTCGCCCATCAATAAAGAATTACAAGCACTTGTGGCCAGCAAAAAACTAAAAGGCCGCACCATTGTTCTTAAAAAATGCAACACCCCGGAAGAGGCCACAAGTTGTCATTTGTTATACGTTGCCGATTCAAAAAGCAGCGCGGTAAAACAATTAAAAGAACTCACTAAAGATAAGCCTGTGCTCATTGTTGGCGAACGCGAAGGACTTGCAAAAAAAGGCGCCAGCATGAGCTTTGTAACATTGGAAGACGATGAACTCAAATTCGATATTAATAAAAAAGAAATTGAGCAGCACCAGCTCAAAATTGCCAGTTCGCTTGTAAATCTGGGCATTCTAATCAATTAATTCCCCGGGCACTCCGCATTCTATCGCATTTGACCGTTGAGCTACTTTTGCCTAACTTTACAGTATGCGCGTTCTCCTTTGCACTCTTAATGCCAAATTTATCCACGTTAACCTCGCTATCCGTTTATTGTACGAATTAAACAAGGATAAAGAAGGGTTGCAGTGGAAGGAATTTACCATAAAGGAAAACCAGGATGAAATTGCAGATCATTGTTCTTCATTTGATGTTATTGCTTTCAGCTGTTACATCTGGAATATTACGCCAACACTTGAAGTCGCAAAAAAAATAAAAGCGCTTAATCCAAACACTAAAATTTTATTAGGCGGACCCGAAGTAAGTTACGACTGGGCTGAGATCATAGCTCTTGATCAGGTTGATTATATTTTAACCGGCGAAGGAGAAATTCCTTTTAAAGAATTTATGGATTCTTACCCTGATGTCAATTCTGTTTCAAATCTGGTGCGGAAAGAAAATGGTATCCCTGTTCATGTTCAAAAAGCGGTAACGTTTGATCTTATTAATTATAAAGACATTCTTCCTTATCGTAACGATGTGCCGGAAACATTGTTCAATCGCGTTTTATATATAGAAACTTCGCGTGGTTGTCCGTATAAATGCGAGTTTTGCCTGGCCAGTCTTGATAATAAAGTACGTTACCTGCCTGATGAAAACATTAAGGCAAATCTTCTTTACTTAATGCAGCACGGACGGGTTATTAAATTCCTTGACCGTACCTTTAATATTAAAAAAGATTTTACACTTGGGATTTTTAAGTTCATTCTGGATAATCACCGGCCACAGAACGTTTTCCAATTCGAGATCACAGCTGATATTCTTCATCCTGATATTGTAAAATATATTCATGAACATATTCCTGCGGGTTTATTTCGTTTTGAAATTGGAATTCAGACAGTGAATCAAAAGGCAAACCTTGAAGTAAGCCGCAAACAAAATTTTGAAAAAACAAAAGGCATCATTCAATCGCTTTCGCATAAGGTAGAAATGCACCTGGATTTGATTGTAGGCCTGCCCTTCGATTACTGGGAAGATATTAAATATAGTTTTGAAGAGGTGTTCAAATTATTTGCGCCCGAATTGCAATTAGGGTTTTTAAAATTTCTGAAAGGCACTCCAATGCGAGATAAAGCACAGCATGAGTTTGTGTTTGACCCTCTCCCACCCTATCAGCTCATAGAAAGCAAATACATTTCAAAGGACCAGTTAGCCCGAGTGGTTAAACTGGAGCATGCTCTGGAAATTTACTGGAATAAAAAACGAACCATTAACACTTTAAAGTATGTGACTTCCAGATATGGAAGTTTCGATTTCCTTTTAGGACTGGGCGAGTATTTCGGAACGCAGCGTGATTATCACAAATTTTCTTTAGCAGATATTTACACAATTATAAATACGTTCGCGGTGGATAATTATCCTGAGGACGATATCATCAGGCAATTGATTTCTGTTGATTATTATCTTCAAAGCAAAGTTAAACCCAAACCCTTTGGCAATGCCGAGTTATCAAAGGAAGAAAGAAACTCGATTGTTGAAGTTCTGAAGCTTAATCATCATAAATACCGCTTTGCCATATTGCCCTTAACTTTTAATTTTAAAATTTTCCAGGAAAGCGGCATCATCCAGGAAGAATCGTATAACCTCATCATTCAATACACGGGTACAACGCAGGCCGAAATTATAAATCCGCCCGCTGTTGAAGTCGTTATTTAAATTTTTATGAAAGCAAAAACTCCCTCACAATCCATTACCATTAATACCGAAGTTGTATTACCCAACGATACCAATCATGTAGGCAACTTGTTTGGCGGAAAACTCATGCAGTGGGTCGATATAACCGCTGCTATTGCAGCACAGCGTCATTGCGGACGCGTGGTAGTAACAGCATCTATCAATCACGTAAGTTTTGACAATCCTATAAAACAAAACAGCATTGTTACGCTTGAAGCAAAAGTGAGCCGTGCTTTTACCAGCAGCATGGAAATATTTGTTGATGTCTTTGTTGAGAACCCTGTTACGGGCGAAAAAACAAAATGCAACGAAGCCATCCTTACCTTTGTGGCCATTGACCAGAACGGCTCTCCCTTGCCCGTTCCTCCGCTTACTCCTGAAACGGAGACGGAATTAAAACGTTTTGACGGTGCATTGAGAAGAAGACAGCTCTCACTTATTTTTGCAGGCAGAATGAAGCCCGATGATGCAACTGAGCTGAAAGCGTTGTTTGTGAAGGATTAAGCTAATGGCTGCTCTTGCTTGCTGTTAGTGCCTGCGCGCCAATTTTTTTTCGTATATTTGTATTATGAAAGGATTAGTTATTACCGCAAAAAGTAAAACGGAATTTAAGTTCCTGTCAGACCTTTTAAAAAAGCTTGGGATTTCCTCGGCTGCGATGTCCGAGGAAGAACTCGAAGACTTAGGGCTGGTTAAATTAATGAAGTCTGCAAACAAATCTAAGAAGGTTAGTCGTGAAACTGTCGTGGCGAAACTTAGGTCTTAATGGAGGTAGAATTTTTAGAAAAGTTTAATAAGGATATTGACAAGATCAGTCTAAGAACTGTCAAGAATAATTTACTTAAACTTATTATCAATATAGAGT
>JACDDR010000096.1:12060-15878 GCA_013816895.1 Bacteroidota bacterium | reverse complement strand
TTACCGTCATCAAAGGGGTGTATGGTAACAAACCACAAATGCGCTATGGCTGATTTTAAAACAGGATCTGTTCCCTGATCAGCGTTGAACCATTTAAAAAAATGTTTCATCTCTTTTTCCAGGAGTTCCGCGTCGGGCGCTTCGTAATGCACACGTTCCTTACCCATAGCGCCAGAAACAACCTGCATGGGGCCTTTTTCATTGTCACGCCAATTTCCAACCGTTATTTTATGCATGCCACTTCTGCCTGCGGGAAATAAAGCGGAGTGCCACCCGAATAATCTTTCTCTGTTGAGTGGCTTGTTAAAGTGTTGGGTTGCATCCAGCATCATTTCCACTACGCCATCCACGTTTCTGTCGGATGGAACAAGACCTGCCACATCCATTCCGAGTTTCCTGGCAAGAGAAGAACGCACCTGGTCAGGGTTTAAAATCTCGCCTTCTATTTCCGTAGATTTAAGAACATCAAGCGTAAGCGTTTTTAGAGTGGTTTCATTCCTCAGGGCAAATCCAAGAGCTTCCATATATCCTTTTAAGCGACCTTGCTTGTGTCTTACCATAGATAACAAAGCCAAAACAGCTTTATCATCCCATATAAAGTTTGGCCATTTAGGTAATTGATGAATATATAAAGAATATAATCTCCGCATTTATGCGGTAAAAATAAGTGCTATTCTCCGCATTTCCAAAATTAATCTCCGCTTTTTTGCGGCAAATAACCGCCTTATTCTCCGCATCATTAATTCTAAGAGTTATATTATATGCTAAGATTTATCCATTCACTCAATAAAACCTACATTTCACCCTAAAATAAATAGCGCTCACTCATTTGATTGAAAAATATTGTATCTGAGGATCAAATACTTAGTTATATATACAAAGTTATTTGAAATATTGGCGTAACCCCGCAGGCACAATTTGCTTATAAGTCTTAAATGAGTTTAGCTTATGGCAATTAACCCGCATTATCATCACACGTCGGATCAGCTTAATGAGGAGTTAATAATCATTGAAGCGGCCAAACAAAACCCTGAACGGTTTGCTCCTTTGTACAACAAGTACTATAAGCAAATCTTCAACTACCTCTATCAACGCATGGAGGATAAAGACACTGCCTTTGACCTTACCGGCCAGGTGTTTTTAAAAGCGCTTACCAATTTAAACAATTACCAGTTTAAAGGTGTTCCCTTCGCGAGCTGGCTGTATCGCATTGCTTACAACGAAATGATGCAAATGTTCAGGACACTGAAAGACAAACGTGCGGTGAATGCAGACATCGGGGATTTGCGGTTTATTTGCGAAGAAAACGAGGAACCCTTTTTTGAAGAGTACATCCCTGTTATCAAGCAACTTATCCTTGAACTGAACAGCGATGATCTTCACATGGTTGAAATGCGTTTTTTTGAAAAACGTCCTTTTAAAGAAATCGCGGAAATACTGGATATTACCGAAGTTAACGCCAAAGTTAGAATGTATAGAATTATTGAAAAACTTAAAAAATCGTTGAGTAAACTAAAAATGTGATATGACACCAAAATTTAATATTGACCGTCCAAAGATCAGTGAAGAAGAAATAAACCAGCATAAAGATTTTAACCAGTTAGTTAAACAATTCAAACAACAAAGTGTTCAAAAAGCCCGGCAGGACAAAAGCTGGTGGAAAAGCAAAAAAGTCCGGTATTCATCCGTGATAGCAGGAATAACCGTAGTTTGTACCATCTCCTATTTTGCTCTCTTTAATAAAACACAAAACCAGAACACGAATGATAAAATAGTTACTCAGAAACAAGAAACAGGAAACAAGACACAAGAAGCAAGACGCTTCGTCCTTCCACCTTCCAAAAAGCTCGCCATCCCCTACTCTTCCTATAAAATAAACAATTCAAAAGGCGGCGAAATAAATCATAACACGGCTTCAAAAATTAAAATCCCGAAAAATTCATTCGTGGATAAAAATGGCAAAGATGTAATTGGTGATGTTACCATTGAGTACCGCGAATTTCATGACAAGGGCGATATCATTGCTTCCGGCATTCCTATGGCATACGACAGCGCGGGTAAAAAGTCTAACCTGGAATCAGCCGGGATGTTTGATATTCAAGGAACTCAGAATGGTGAACCTGTTTTTATAAAAGAAGGAAATAACCTTAACGTTGAACTCGCTTCCGCTAGCAGCGAAGATCGCTTCAACCAATATTATCTCGACACACTTGAAAAAAACTGGAAGTATTTAAAACATGATAAAATAATTGCCACAGCATCTAAGCCTAAATCGGTAAACAAAGAAAACCACAATCAACACGACAATAACTCTAAAATTCTAAAATTAAAAGAGGAAATCGAAGTCATCATTCCCAAAAAGATCGACAGCGTTAAAGTAGTCTATACTAAAAGAGCAGAAACACTTCCAAAAGCCAAAGAACCTTCGAAACCTTCGAAACCAACAGGCAGGCCAACTTTCGTGCTTGATGCAAACAAAAGTGAATATCCTGAATTAGCGGCCTTTGACAACGTAATTTTTGAAATCGGCGAAGAAAATAGAAACTATAATAAAAGCTTCAACGATATAACATGGAATGACGTAAAGGTGAGTGAAGGTCCGGATAAAGGCCGGAATTACTTACTAACGCTTGTGTTGCGGAACCGTATTGAAAAATTAATCGTGTATCCTGTTTTAACGGGATCAGATTTTGAAAAAGCGCAGAAAAAATATCAGCAGAAATTTGGAGAATACCAGGCGCTGGTTGTAAAGCGGGAAGCTGATGAAAAAAAGCTGCTTGCCGAAATGGAGGCCAAACAACAGGCCTATATGGCGCAGTTGAAACAAAAACAAGCTGAGTACGAAAAAGCACGCATAAACGCGGAGGTGAGAAACATAAACGATCTGAACACAGCATTCAACAGCATGTCGAACCAGGAAAGAGCTACACGTTTATTCAGCATATCAAAGTTCGGGATTTATAATTCCGACTGCGCAAGAGGGGTTGCTAATGGAAAGAATGTGTCCCCTGTATTTATTACAGGAGAAAACGAAAAGCCTTTGATGCCGGATGTTATCTACATGATAGATCATACAGCAAACACGGTTTACAGTTTTGGCAGAAACGATCTCGCCGGCAAGATCAAGTACGATCCCAATTCCGGCAACAGCTTTGTGGTTTTTTCAGGAAGCAAAATGTATTTATGCAATAAGGAATCCTTTAAACAAACCACCGATAAGGAAGGCTATAAATTCAGTGTAACCGCGCTGCCCGATAATTCAGAAAACCTTCCTGACTTTAAAAAGGCATTGGAAATATGATCAGAATTTTATTCATCACGATTATATGCATTGGTCTTTTTTCGTTTTCTATAAACAAAAAGAAAAAATTAATTCCGCCGGGAACCGTGCAGATAACTGAAACTTTTTTTGTTGATCAGACTGAAATTTCAAATTTTTCCTGGCGCGAATATGAATGGTGGACAAAGTCTAAATATGGAAAAAATTCTCCCGAGCACCTCGCTGCGCTGCCGGATACTTTGGTATGGAGGATGAAAGACACCTACTGCGAACCTTTTTCAAGTTATTATTACACCCATCCCGCCTACAAAGATTATCCTGTTGTAGGAATCAGCTACGAACAAGCCATTGCATATTGTAAATGGCGCACTGAAAGGGTAAAACAATTTTATTCCATCGGGCACAAAAAAGAATGGAATATTGAATACCGCTTGCCAAGCAAAGAAGAGTGGGAGAATTTTAGTTTTACTAATCCAATTACCCCCAACTTTAAAACCGGGCACGACCACAAAGGCAGAATGACGCTTAACTGTATAGC
>JACDDR010000096.1:0-12050 GCA_013816895.1 Bacteroidota bacterium | reverse complement strand
CCTTGCCTTCAGATAGCACTGGTTCAGCTAAAACCCTCAAGGACAATGCGGATGTTACAGCCCCGGTATATTCATACTGGCCAAATGCTTTTAAAATTTATAATTCGTTTGGCAACGTGGCCGAAATGGTTTCCGAAAAAGGCATCAGCAAAGGCGGAAGTTGGCGAAACAGGCTGGAAGAATGCCGTCCTGGAAAATCAATTTCTTATGATAGGCCAACAGCCTGGCTCGGGTTCCGTTGTGTATGTGTAGTTAAACCCGCTTCTTAATAAATATGGATAGTCTCTCGCTAGCTTTTAAACACTGGGACCACAGAGGAAATTGAGTGAGTGGTAACAGTTCAGAGGGTCTTAGTTAAGGCAAATCAGTGAAATCTGCGGCAGTGTGTACTAAACGATATTCACTTTTCCGGCAATTTTTTCCTTTTAATTCAAGCCTTTAAAACCTTATATTTACGCCATAAATTTTATGGCACAATTAGTTATTTTTCGTCACGGCCAAAGCGCCTGGAACCTTGAAAACAAATTCACCGGATGGGTGGACGTAGACCTTACTCCAAAGGGCATTGAAGAAGCAAAAAACGCGGGTCAGAAATTACGCGGTTATCATTTTGATTACGCCTATGCTTCCGACCTTATTCGTGCGCAAAAAACCTTAACGCTGGCTCTTGAAGCTGCGGGTCATGCACCCTTAACTCCGGCTCACCATAAAGCCCTTAACGAACGAATGTATGGCGATCTGCAGGGCCTTGATAAAACAGAAACTGTAAAAAAATACGGTGAAGAACAGGTGAAAATCTGGCGCAGGAGTTTTGATATTCCGCCTCCAAACGGCGAAAGCCTGAAAGATACAGCCGCTCGTGTGATCCCCTATTTTGAAAGCGAAATAGTTCCAAAATTAAAAGCGGGCAAAAATATTGTTATAGCAGCCCACGGCAACAGCCTGCGCGCCCTTATCATGTACCTCGAAAAAATGACTCCTGAACAGATCCTTGAATTTGAAATAGGAACCGGCCAGCCGCGTTTGTATGATCTTAATTCAAATCTCGAACTTCTTAATGTAAAAAACCTTTAACCATGCAGCCTTTTGTAAATGCCGACAGCAAAGTAATCGCAGTGGATTTCGATGGCACCATCGTGGAGCATAAATATCCCGCTATCGGTAAAGAAATGTTGTTTGCATTTGCAACCCTTAAAGCACTTCAGCAAAAAGGACATAAACTTATCCTCTGGACATTCAGGGCCGGCACGACCTTACACGAAGCAGTGGAGTTCTGCAGGAAAAACGGAATTGAATTTTATGCGGTAAATAAAAATTATCCTGAAGAAGTTTTTGACGAAAGTATTTCCAGAAAAATAAACGCGGATATCTTTATCGACGACCGTAATGTAGGTGGATTCCTTGGATGGAGCGACGTTTGGATGACGCTGCATCCCGAAGGCGGCGAATTTTTACACCAGCTTCGCAACCAGGAAGCACATAATAATTTCAATAAATCAGAAGGATCCATCTTTAAAAAACTTTTTGGTAAAAAATGATATTCTTAAAAACCCGTGAAGAAATAGAATTGATGCGTGAATCGGCCCTTATGGTTTCGCGCACACTGGCCATTGTAGCAAGGGAAGTAAAACCCGGCGTGAAGCCCATTGACCTTGATAAGCTGGCAGAAGAATTCATCCGCGATAATGGCGGCGTTCCGGCCTTCAAAGGATATAAAAGCCATAACGGCGCTCCTGACTTCCCCGCAACACTTTGCATCTCTATTAATGAAGCCGTTGTTCATGGCATTCCCACAGCCCAACCTTTAAAGGAAGGCGATATTATTTCGGTGGATTGCGGCGTTAAAAAGAACGGCTATTATGGCGATCATGCTTATACGTTTGCAGTAGGTGCAATAAAGCCTGAAGTGCAGAAACTGATTGATGTTACCAAACAATCCCTTATGCTGGGCATTGAACAGATGATCAGCGGTAACCGCATTGGTGATATCAGTTATGCTATTCAGCAGCACGCTGAAAAAAACGGATTTGGTGTTGTACGCGAACTGGTTGGTCACGGACTTGGAAAAAATCTTCACGAAGAGCCGGAAGTTCCTAACTACGGAAAACGCGGCGATGGCCCTAAATTAAAAGAAGGCATGGTGCTGGCCATAGAGCCCATGATCAACCTTGGCAAAAAAGACATTAAACAGTTAAAAGATGGCTGGACAATTATTACAGCCGACGGTAAACCCAGCGCGCATTTTGAACACGATGTTGCAATTGTTAACGGCAAACCGGAAATTTTAAGCAGCTACGCGTTTATAGAAGAGGCTCTGGCTTTAGTAAAATAAATCTATCTCAGTATTCAGCAAAATATCTGTAAGCGAACTCAGGAAACTGGTCCGCACCCGCGAGCAGCGAAAGCTTTCAGTATTCAACAAAATAATTCTCTGGTTAAATTATATTGTGATTACAGCGCTTCTTGTGGCTGTTCTTTCCAAATACATCTCCCCGCTTCTGTTCTGGCTGCCCGCTTTTTTTGGATTGGCTTTTCCATATTTGTTTCTTTTGAATCTCCTTTTTATTATTTACTGGTTTATACAATTCAAACATCCTTTTGTATTCGGACTTATTGCCGCTCTTTTAAGTGTTACTACGGCCTATCGCTACGTGCAGTTCAGTTCGGATGAAAGCGCCAGTGCAAAAAGCATAAAAGTTACTTCCTATAACTGCATGTTATTTGATCTTTATAACTGGTCGAAAAACAAAGAAGCGCGAAGCAGTATTCTTGGCTCACTTTCTGATATCAATCCCGATATCCTTTGTCTCCAGGAGTTTTATACATCGGAGGAACCCGGTGACTATAATAATATTGATACGGTAAAAAAAATGTTCGGCATCAGTAATTATCATGTGGAGTTTACCACAACCCTCCGCGGCTTCGATCATTGGGGAATAGCCACGTTCAGTAAATATCCGATCGTTAACCAGGGGAAAATTATTTTTAATACCCGAACCAATAACATTTGCATTTTTACCGATGTGTTGGTTAATCACGACACCATAAGGGTTTATAACCTCCACCTTCAATCCATCAGTTTCAGCAAACAGGATAATAAATTCCTGGAAGACGTGATTTCTGACAAGGACGCGGAAGATGAAATGGAAAAAAGTAAAAACATTCTGCGTCGTTTAAAGCGGGCTTTTGTAAAGCGAACCAGGCAGGTGGAAATGATCGCCCTTCATATGAAAACATGCAGGCATCGCATTATTTTGTGCGGCGATTTTAATGACACGGCCGCCTCCTTTGCCTACCAGAAATTATCAGGCAATTTAAAGGATGCCTTCATTGAAAAAGGAAACGGTTTTGGAAGGACCTATGCCGGCAAATGGCCACAGTTCAGGATAGACTATATTTTGCACGACAAGCGGTTGAAATGCCTGAAGTACCAGCGCTACGAAGAAACCTTCACCGACCACTTTCCGATTACCGCATTTTTTAAACAATAAATTGCCGGGCATAAATTTTTGGGTAACTTTAAGAACTTAAAAAACACAATTTATGATCAAAAAAATCACCTTATCAATTCTGGCTATTATATTGCTGGGCTCATGTGCTAACAAGTTTAGCCTTGTGAAAAGAAAGTACAATAAAGGATACCATTTCGCCATGTCGAAAGGTCATTCAAACAGCAAAGAGTCACAGGCTGGTTCAGTAGAAACAGCAGTAGCTCTCAATTCAAAAAAATCGGTAATGCCGTCTGAAAAAAACGAAAAGGAATTAATGTCGGTTGCACCCATTAAAACAACTCAGTTCGCACAAAATTCAAAGAAAACGAGCGAGCCTAAACAAAAAGGGGTTACTGCATCTGCAGAAAAAAAACCGGTAAGTGAGAACAAGTCGTTTCGTTCCATTACCAAAGAACAAATGTCATCTTTAAAAAACGGCTTATCTAAGGCGGGCAAAGGCGATGCCGGGGGTAATCTTATTTTAATGGTTATTCTTTGTCTTTTCCCTTTCATTTGTCTGATTCCTGTTTACCTGCACGACGGTAAAAAAGTGACACTTAATTTCTGGATCACTTTATTGCTGCATTTAACTTTCATAGGGTATATCATTTTCGCGCTATTAGTGGTATTGGATGTAGTTAACCTCGCTTAAACGGTTTAGGTTTGGTTATTTTTAACATTTGTATACAAATTAATTGAGCTATATTTGTTCAACCAGAAAAATTAAAATCAAAATGAAAAAATTATTTTTATTAGCTGCTTTCGCAGGTTTATTAGGAAGTACAGCTGTTGCTAATACTAAAGGCGACGACAAAGACAAAAAAACTAAAAAAGAATGCTGCAAAAAAGGCGAAGGTAAATCTTGCGCTGGCGAAAAAGGTGGAGAGAAAGCATGCTGCAAGAAAAAATCAGCAGAAGTGACTCCAAACACTAAGCCTGCAGAAGATAAAAAATAATTCTCATTTCTAAAATATACAAAAGCCTCCGTAACCCGGGGGCTTTTTTATTGTTTCCCTGTCAGGAAAGATTAACTTTACACCATGATGCTAACTCATGCTTCTCTCACACCAGAACTTGCGCTCAGTTCTAACATCCCCGATAATTTAAAGGCCATTGCTACAAAAGTTTATGCAGGACAACGCATCACCTTTGAAGAAGGCCTAACACTTTACAAAGAAGCCGACCTGGCTTTTGTAGGAACACTTGCCAATTTTATCCGTGAAAAAAAGAACGGCAATTACGTTTATTTTAATCATAATTTTCACGTTGAACCAACAAACATCTGTGTTTATACGTGTTCCTTCTGCTCGTATTCCCGCTTAATAAAACAGCGCGAGCAAGGATGGGAATTATCGGTAGACCAGATTATGGATGTCATAAAAAAATATGATGGACAAGCTGTAACCGAAGTACACATAACAGGCGGCGTAGTTCCAAAACAAGATCTTAATTTTTATACCGAACTTTTCACTCGGATAAAAAAACACCGTCCTGAACTCCATATTAAAGCCCTAACACCGGTAGAGTTTCATTATATTTTTAAGAAGGCAAAACTTTCGTATGCCGAAGGATTAAAAATAATGCGGGAAGCTGGGCTTGATAGTTTGCCGGGCGGAGGCGCCGAAATTTTTGACAAGGATCTCCGCGATAAAATTGCAGGAGGAAAATGTTCAAGCGAAGAATGGCTGTCCATCCATGAAATATGGCATGGCATGGGCGCGCAATCAAACGCTACCATGTTATATGGACACATCGAGACCTTTGAACACCGTGTTGATCACATGGATCGGCTGCGCAATCTCCAGGATAAAACAAAAGGGTTTAACGCATTTATTCCGCTTAAATTCCGCAACAAGGAAAACGAAATGGCCCACGTTCCGGAAGTGAGCGTGATTGAAGATCTGCGCAATTACGCTATTGCGCGTATTTACCTCGATAACTTCCAGCACATAAAAGCCTATTGGGCCATGATTGGTCGTAATACCGCCCAGCTGTCGCTCAACTTTGGTACCGATGATCTTGACGGAACTATTGATGATACCACAAAAATATACAGCATGGCGGGTTCAGAAGAACAAAATCCCAAATTATCAACCTCGCAGCTGGTAGACCTGATTAAAGCTGTAGGCCGTATCCCTGTTGAAAGAGACACGCTTTACCACATCGTTAAAGATTACTCCCTCGTTCAACCATAAAATTTTACTCACCCATAAAAAAAATAAAATGAAGTTTTTCTATTCGCTTGCACTGCTTTTTATATTTGCTAAAATTACAGCCCAGGCCCCTCTTGTTCAAATGCCTGACTCTTTAAAAAAACATCATAGGCGCGATACTTCCTGGAAAACTCCTGGCCTGTTCAGCATTAGTGCCAGCCAAACCTCGCTCAGCAACTGGCAAGGCGGCGGAACGGATAACCTTTCCGTTATTTCAATATTTAAATTTGACCCTGTTTATAAGAAAGGGAATCATGAATGGATCAATAAAATTGATTTGAAGTATGGCGTCATAAAGCCGGGAGACTTCAGGCTATACCGTAAAAATGTTGATCAGATCTTTCTTCTTACCAAATACAACCGAAACGCTTTCAGCAAATACTGGTTCTACACAACACAGGCCGATTTCAGGTCGCAATTCGCGCCGGGTTATAATTACAGCGGAGATTCAATCGTTGGCCGCGCAACATCCGACTTCATGTCACCGGGTTACATCCAGTTACTGGTGGGTTTGGATTTTAGACCAAAAGATTATTTCAGTGTAACCTTTGCCCCCCTTGCCGGAAAAATAACAGTTGTAAACCGACAGCATTTAGCTGATGAAGGAGCTTACGGTGTTGATAAGGCTGTAGTGGATGACAAAGGACAGATAATAACGCACGGAAAAAAAATACGCTATGAATTCGGGGGACGCGTGATTGTAAAGTTTAAAAAGGAAATCAGCAAAAATGTAAACCTGGATTCTTATCTCGATTTGTTTTCAAACTATATGCATAACCCAGGCAATATCGACGTGGTTTTTAACAACATGCTTACTTTTAAAATCAATAAATATTTTAATGCAAGTATTATTTCTCAAATTCTTTATGATGATGATATCATTACAAAGCGCGACTGGAATCATGATGGACTATATGATAATCCATCCGACATCAACGGTCCCCGTCTCCAGGCCCTTACAACTATTTCCTTTGGTTTCGGCTTTACTTTTTAACTCCACTGAGTCTACATTTAAAACCCTACCTTTAAAATTAGCTTGAAGGTTTTTATATCCATATTATTATTTTTAAATTTTGTTTTAAGAGCACAGCAAAATACCGAAGGCGTATTTTCGTTACGACCTGCACTTGGAATTAATGCCTGCCAGGTTCATGGCGATAGTTACAGCGGTTTTCACAAAGCAGGAATTTTTGGAGGTGTAGCAGTAAACACGCGTTTTTCGTCAAGGGCAAGTCTCGACATTGGATTCTACTTTTCTCAAAAAGGTGCAAGGCATAATCCTAACCCTGAAAAAGGAGATTACAATTTTTATTTTCTGAACCTGAATTATATCGATCTGCCCTTCTCCCTCAACTACCAGTTAAACAAAGATTATTTTATTACCCTTGGCCCTTCCATCGCTTATCTGGCAAGCTATTATGAAGAGATCAATTACGTAAACTATACAGGCTCTTATAATTTTAATAAGTTTGAATATGGCGTGAACCTGGGATTAGGTAAAAAAATAAAGGAGCGCTTTTTTGTAGAGGTAAGAACGTCCAATTCCATTTACCCAATCCGCGGATATGGAGGGTTTACAAGTACTGTATTTTATCCCAATCCCATAGCACAATTTTTTAATAAAGGATTTTACAACAATGTGCTCACCATTTTTGCTTCTTATAAACTTACTTTAAAAAAGAAAACCAGTGCACAACAATAATAAAATAGTAATAGCAGTAACAGGAGCCAGCGGAAGCATTTACGCCAAAGTACTGCTCGACAAATTAAAAAACCTGCAGGCCCAGTTTACCGAAATAAGTATCGTAATGAGCGATAACGCACGATACGTTTGGGAACATGAGCTGGGAAATACCGATTACAAAGATTATAATTTTAAGACGTTTGATAAGATGGACTTTGCAGCGCCCTTTGCTTCCGGCTCTGCCAAATATAACACAATGATCATCTGCCCTTGCAGCATGGGCACATTAGCAAGAATTGCCTCCGGAATCAGCAACGATCTGATCACGCGTGCAGCGGATGTGATCCTGAAAGAAAGGAGAAAATTGATTTTAATGACCCGGGATACGCCGTTAAGCCTTATCCATATTAATAATATGAAAACGGTAACCGAAGCAGGCGCCATTGTTTGCCCGGCATCTCCCTCCTTTTACAGCAAGCCTGAAACCATTGAAGCTGTGGCGGCAACAGTTGTAGATAGGGTGATTGACCTCATTGGTATTGAAAGCGAAAGTTTCCGCTGGGGAGAATAAAAGATTAAAAAAAAGACGCCTTAATCAGACGTCTTTTTTAATAATTAGTCGTTGTCTTCCAGGTAAAGAATTTCTTTAACCGTTTGCGATTGAGCAGTAACAACGCCTTCAGCATTGGTTACATTTTTTATGTCGGTATAAATGTTGGTGATTACAAAGTCCTCCTCATTAACAATATTAATCACGAAAACACTTTCCGTACCATTATATTTAAGAATCAGCTTGTTGGTGGAAGACTCTTTGGTCCATGTTCCTTTCTCTGAAATTTTAATTCCTGAAGAAGTATAATTTAAAACATAGGTACCTTTCTTATCAAGAGTTAACTCAGGTTTTTCTTTATTCTTAAAGTAATTACTGTTTTCGGTGAGTTGTTCTTTCTTTGTATCGTCATCATTAATAATCCATGTTGAAAACAGAACACCTGAATCAATAGCTTTATCTATGTTGATGCCATCGGGATTCATCGTGGCCTTCTTACAACCGGCTAGACCTAAGATGAAAAGGGAAACTGTGAAAATAATTTTTGATTTCATGATATTAAATTTAAAATTTATAAAAATTTGACCGAACTATTAACGGTCAATTCTATAATCTTAAGTTCATATGCAGAAGGAATAACGGAAAGGCGGAATTATTTATCGCTTTACTTTCAGCAAGGCTGTCTTTTGTGCAGCGAGAGCACGTATAATAACTTAAAAGCAGAATAGTTTTAAAAGCAGAATTGTTTTCTTCGTCCACTTCCTTTTCCAAAGCCACCCCGGAAAAATCATCAATAATTACAGCCGGAGTGTATACCTGCTCCTCGCTGTTTACGCCTTTTGAAAAGGATTTACCGGCGGCGGAAAGAATATCAGCCTTAGAAAGAATAAAAAGAAAGAATAAAAAAAAGACCAGGAAAAAATTTCTCATAATAAAGTTCCTAAAATCCTATTACAATAGTATAAATAATTTTTTTCCGGGCCAGATCTCTTATTAAATATTATGGTTAATTAACAGGTAATGAAAGTTTTCTTATCAGAGAGCCATAAAACCTTCCAGTTCAGCCCTAGTATGTCCAAGTTTTTCATTCAATCGCGCAAACATCTCATCCTTCTTTTCTTCAGCGAAATTAAGGTCAGAATCTACTAAAAGTCCAAATTTCGCTTTCAGCTTTGCTTTTTTTTCTGCCCATGTTGGTGTAATGCTTGGTGAATCGGTCATTTATTAATTATTAGAGGTAATGGAATTATTACCTTATAAAGATAACCTTTCTTTTTCCGAAAGCACCATAAATAGAGAGTTTGATGACATTTATCCTGTATTTTAAACTTTAATGTGATTAAACTTAAAAAAACAGGCCTGAAACAATTTAAACCAATCGCAGTTTACCTTTTGTTGCAAGGATTATTTCTTTTCCCCAGCCTGGGATAAAGAGTTTGAAAATACATGAAAGCTACGCTGGATCAGAAAATGAATCCGCTCAAGAAAATAGAATCGTTACATTTGCACTTATAAATCAAACATGAAAAACGCTGCATCTTTATTCGTTCTATTTGCCTTCTTATTCCAATCCTGCGGAACAAAAAAAGAAGAGTGCGCCGATGCCTGCTGTAAAAAAGAAAACACTTCTTCAACAGTTGTTTCCACCGGCAACAGCGTTATAGCCGATACCAGTAAAGGTTTATCCTGTAAGCTCACAACCGCCGATTTGCAGAAACGGCGCGAAACTGTACTCGTAACTTTGAAGACAAAAATACTTGAGAAAAAAGAGTTAAAAGACGGCTACTCCTTCCGGTTCCAAAATTCAGATGAAGTAATTGACATGCTAACTACCTTTATAAAATCTGAACGCGAATGCTGCGATTTTTTCAACTTCTCAATGCATGTTAGAAACGACGGCACACTTTGGTTTGATTTAACCAGGCCAAAAGAAGCAAAAGAAATAATTACAGCAGAACTAAATTTATAATTGAATTATGTGGCGCATTTTTTCAGGAGCCTTATTACGCAATAAACTAGCCTTTACTCTGGGAGTGTTTTTAATCACACTTTTTATGGGCTACAACGCTTCCAAAATGGAACTGTCCTATGAATTCGCCAAAATTCTTCCGGATAGTGATTCTACATTTATTCAATACCAGGATTTTAAAAAACAATTTGGGGAAGATGGCAGCGTAATGGTGCTTGGGTTTGAGGATAAAAATTTCTTCACACTGAATAAATTTAACGACTGGTATCATTTAAGTAAAACCTTTAAGATCATTAATGGAATAAAAGAAATTATTTCTGTACCCACCGTATATAAGATCGTAAAAAACGATAGTCTCGAAAAGCTTGAATTCAAACCTCTGATTTCCAAAATACCGGTTACGCAGGCCGAAGTAGACAGTATTAAAAAAGAATTCCTGCAGCTACCGTTTTATGAAGGCATTGTTTACAACAAAGAATCAGGTGCCAACCTCATGGCCATCACTTTTAATAAAACATCTTTAAACTCCAAACGAAGGCTTGAAATTGTAAAAGAAATAAAAATTCTCACAGAGGCCTTTGCTGAAAAGCACAGTATAGAAATGCATTACTCCGGCATGCCTTACATCCGCTCTCAGATGATGGAGAAGATCTCCCGCGAAATGTCGTTGTTTCTCGCCCTGGCCATTATTATTACGGGAATGATCCTATGGCTGTTTTTTCGTTCAGCGCTAAACGTATTTTTCTCCTTATTGATCGTAACGGTTGGCGTTGTTTGGTCGGTAGGTATTTTAGAATTGTTCGGATATAAGATCACAGTACTTTCAGGCCTCATTGCCCCTCTCATTATGGTGATCGGAATTCCGAACTGTATCTTCCTTATCAATAAATACCAAAGTGAATTTATCCTCCACCGCAATAAGGTCAAGGCTTTGTCGCGCATGATTGAAACAATTGGTGTTACTTTATTCCTTGCGAATATTACAACAGCCATTGGTTTTGGCGTTTTATATTTCACGCAAAGTTCAATGTTGGTAGAATTTGGTATAGTAGCGGCCCTCAGCGTTATGGCTACGTATTTTATAACCCTTATATTAATTCCGGTTATTTTATTCCTGCTGCCGGTTCCAAAAGCCAGGCATACCAAGCATTTGGAAGGAAAACGAATTACAAAAATGCTGAACTTCATCGACTTCATCGTTCAAAACAACCGCAAAACCATTTACCTGGTTACTTCAATTGTTACTCTTGTTTCTGTAATAGGAATGCTCAAAATTAATTTTATTGGTTACGTAGTGGACGATCTTCCTAAAAAAGATCCCGTATACAACGATCTTCATTTCTTTGAAAAACAATTCAAAGGCGTGCTGCCCTTCGAGGTTTCGGTGGACACAAAAAAGAAAAACGGGTTATTTGCCGACAATGCAAAAGCGCTTTATAAAATAAAAGCACTGCAGAATATGTTTGCAGGATATCCCGAGTTCTCAAAACCCATCTCCATCATTGAGGCTATCCGGTTCTCATATCAGGCTTATAAAGGCGGCAACCCGAAGTTTTACAAACTGCCGGCGGTTACCGATCTTAAAACCTTATCAGAATACTCGGGCTCATTAAGCGGACAGGATAACAAATTAAAATCGTTTATCGACAGCACTAAACAGATTACGCGCGTAAGCTACCAGATGGCTGACATTGGATCGCAGCGCATCAAAAAACTGGCAGCTGAACTCAGGCCACGCATCGATTCTATTTTCAATCCCGCAGAATATACAGTAAACATGACAGGGCACAGCCTCGTGTTTTTGAAAAGCAACGATTACCTTCTTTCCAATTTGCTTGAAAGTTTATTAATAGAGATCGGCTTAATTGCCCTTGTTGGAATTGCATTATTCCGCTCCGTAAGGATCATTGTCTTATCCAAGATCCCTTGCCTTATTCCTCTAATAATAACCGCGGGTATCATGGGCTTTTTAGATATCCGCTTTAAACCTTCCACTATTTTAATTTTCAGTATTGCTTTCGGAATTTCTTCTGATGGCACCATTTATCTGTTAACCAAGTATCGCCAGGAACTTTTGAAAAACAATGGCAATGCTCCGCTTGCAATCTCCGCTGCTATTAAGGATACCGGACTTAGCATGGTT
>JACDDR010000095.1 GCA_013816895.1 Bacteroidota bacterium | reverse complement strand
AGGTAACAGAGCGTACGTACGAGATCCGCGAACAGAAAAAAATTATTGAAGAAAAAAATAAAGACATTATCGACAGTATTAACTATGCCCGCAGGATCCAGGCGGCCATGCTGCCAGAAGAATCTTTTTTTAAATCTGTTTTCGAAAGTTCGTTTATACTTTATCAGCCCAGGGACATTGTGAGCGGCGATTTTTATTACGCGGCCGAGCTCAACGGAAAAAAACTTCTTATAGCCGCAGACTGCACCGGACATGGCGTTCCGGGCGCGCTCATGAGCATGGTGGGCTCAAACATCATAAACAAATTAACGCACGAAAACAGTATTGTAGATCCTAAAACTGTTCTCGAAAGTTTACATACGCAGTTGCGACAGGCGCTTAAACAGGATCAGAAAGGATCTGCGAACCGCGACGGAATGGATGTATCGGCAGTTTTAATTACCGCAAACGAAATTATTTACGCAGGCGCTAACCGGCCTTTGATCTATTTTGATGAGCTCGGACAATTAACCGAAATTAAAGCCACTAAAACCCCTATAGGCGGCTCGCACATTGAAAAAGTAAACATTGAACAGCACGCTATTGCCAAAAATAAGGTTAAACAACTTTTCCTTTTCTCCGATGGCTTTGCCGACCAGTTTGGCGGTCCGGATGGAAAAAAACTCATGGTCTCTAAATTTAAACTGTGGCTCTCACAGATTGCTCCTCTTCCGGTAGAAGAACAACACCATTTTTTACTGACTGAATTCACCAAATGGAAAAAAGACACCGAACAGGTAGATGATGTGATGGTAATTGGGGTTAAGGTTTAATTATTGGTTAGTGCTAAAAATAGAATGAACAATTACTCCTTCGGCAAAATACTACTCCTGATACTCTCAATTTTTAATTCATTTTGTTTTTCACAGGACAAAAAGATCGATTCACTTATCAACCTTATCAAAAAAGACAAAGAGGATACCAATAAGGTAAGGCACCTCCACCAATTCGGCTGGCAACTGATGTACAATAACCCCGATACATCAATTGTTTTAGGCCGCCAGGCTTTGCAACTCGCAGAAATACTAAGCTTTTCAACTGACAAAACCATAGCCAGGGCAGGAAAAAAAGGCATCGCTAAGTCCCTCGGGCTACTTGGTGTTTTCAATCATATCAAATCAGATTACCCTATAGCACTGGACTATTACTTAAAAGCGTTGAAAATTGCAGACGAAATAGGAAATAAAAAGTTAATCGCAGAAAATCTCAGCAACATTGGAAATATTTATTTAGAGAAAGCCGATTACCCCAAAGCGCTGGACTATTATTTCAAGGCAGTAAAAATGGCGGAAACACTCGGAGATAAAAAGGAAATTGCACAGAATCTCGGCAACATCGGAATAGCCTACACGGAGAAAGCCGAATATCCCAAATCGCTGCACTATTATTTCAAAGCATTGAAATTGGATGAAGAGCTTGGGAACAAAAGCGGAATTGCACGACATCTCGATAACATTGGAAGTGTCTATAGACAGCAAGCAGCAGCTTCCACCGAACACAAAGCAAAAGAAGAATTATTCAATAAAGCGTTGGACTATTATTTCAAAGCTTTGAAATTATCTGAAGAACTTGGGAATAAGTACGGAATGGCAGACGATCTCGGCAACATCGGAAATGTCTATAATTTGCAAACGGACTATCCCAGAGCGCTGGACTATTATTTCAGAGCCTTGAAGATAAAAGAAGAGCTGGGGGATAAAGGCGCAATTGCGACTAATCTTGGCAACATCGGGACTGTGTTTGATGACCAAGCCACATCGTCCTCCGAAGCTAATATGAAGAGGGATTTATTTAGCAAGGCTTTAGCTCATTATTTCAAAGCATTAAAATTGGCAGAAGAGCTCGAAGATAAGAATGGAATTGCACGTCATTTTGGTAATATTGGTACGCTTTATATTAAAACCGGGCAGTTTGCATTGGCGGAGAAGCATCTCAAGCAGGCGCTTACACTTTATGACAGCCTTGGAGAATTGGACGCTACAAGGGAGTTCGAGAAATCTCTCAGCTACTTGTATGATACCACCGGCCGGGTGAAACTTGCCTTTGAACATTACAAAAAATACATAGCCGCACGCGACAGCATCAACAGCGAAGAGAATCAGAAAAAACAAGCGCGCACTGAGATTAATTATGAGTTTGAGAAAAAAGAAGCTCTTACAAAAGCAGAACAGGATAAAAAAGATCTGATAGCTGAAGAAGAAAAACAAAAACAGAAACTTTTTTTGTGGTTTACAATCTGCGGTTTAGCGGTTGTTATTGTGGTTTCAGGATTTATTTTTCGCAGCCTTCAGATAAATAAAAAGAAAAATAAGATCATTTCAGAACAAAAAGCACTTGTTGAACACCAGAAAAAGGTGGTAGAGGAGAAACAGAAAGAAATACTCGACTCGATTCATTATGCCAAAAGAATTCAGACTGCTTTATTGACCACTCATAAGTATATCGAAAGAAATTTAAACATTCTAAAAAAATGAAAATGACTTTGCCTAGATATATTGGTGCTCTATTTTTTACTATAATGATTTGCTCGAATGCTGATGGTCAGAACAAAGAGATAGATTCACTCTTCAACCTCATCAAAAAAGATAAAGAGGCCTGCCCCCGGCCTTGCCTCCGGGACACCAGCAAAGTAAAACACCTCAACGACCTCGCATGGCAACTGAAGTACAGAAACGTCGACACATCGATTATTTTAAGCAGCCAGGCTTTACAGGCGGCAGAAAAACTTGTTGCTTCTCCAGACGAAGCTATAGCTAAGGCAGGGAAGAAAGGTATGGCTATCTCATTCGCGAATCTCGGTTCTTACAATAAGCAGCAAGCCGATTATGCCAAAGCGCTGGACTATTATTTCAAAGCGTTGAAGATAAAAGAAGAACTCGGGAATAAAAACGGAATTGCAAACACGCTTGGCAACATCGGAGTTGTCTATTCCTCCCAAAACGATTATTCACAGGCCCTAAACTATTATTTTAAAGCGTTGAAAATACAAGAAGAACTTGGGAATAAACAGAGCATTGCTGCCAATCTTGCCAATATTGGCTCTGTCTATAATGTGCAAGCCGACCTGTCTAGCAGGCAGACAGGTCCTCATGCAGCCAACCCGACCGAACTAAGTCTGTCGTTCGGGCTAGCTCTAAACTATTATTTAAAAGCATTGAAAATGGCAGAAGAAGTAGGGAATAAAAATTTTATTGCAGCGTCTCTCGGTAATATCGGGGGGCTTTATACCAAAACCCGGAAATTTGCGGAGGCAGAGAAATATTTGAAACAGTCTCTTGCCCTTTGTGACAGCATAAAAGCATTAAACTACACGAGGGACTTTGAAAAATCTCTCAGCCAATTGTATGAGACCACCGGCAGAACGAAGCTTGCCTTTGAACATTATAAAAAATATCTAGCGGCACGCGACAGCATCAACAGTGAAGAGAACCAGAAAAAGCAGGCGCGCACTGAGATCAATCATGAATTTGAGAAAAAAGAAGCTCTTGCAAAAGCAGAACAGGATAAAAAAGATTTATTAGCTGAAGAAGAAAAACAAAAACAGAAATTGTTCTTATGGTTTACAATTGGTGGATTAGCGGTTGTTGTTATTGTTTCGATTTTTATTTTCCGCAGCCTCCAGATCAACAAAAAGAAAAATATGACCATATCAGAGCAGAAAACTCTTGTGGAACATCAGAAAAAGATTGTAGAAGAGAAACAGAAAGAAATACTCGACTCGATCCATTATGCTAAAAGAATTCAAACTGCGCTATTGACCAGTGAAAAGTACATCAACAGAAATCTAAATACTCTAAAAAAATAAAAATGCCTTTGCATAGATAGATTATAGCCGTTCTTATTGCTATAATAACCTGCGCGAATGCTTATGGTCGGATCAAAGAGACAGATTCACTGCCTAATATCGTTAAAAAAGATAAAGAGGATAGTAGCAAAGTAAAACACCTCAACGACCTTGGCTGGCAACTGATGAACATCTACCCTGACACATCTATTCTGATAAGCGGCCGTGCTTTACACCTGGCTGAAAAACTGAGTGCATCGCCTAACAAAGCCACAACGAAGGCAAGGAAAAAAGGCATCACTAAGTCCCTTGGAAATCTCGGCACTTATTATCGGGTTAAAATCAATTGTCCCCAAGCAATTGACTATTATTTCAAACCTTTAAAAATGGCAGAAGAACTCGAAGATAAAAACGGAATATCAATCAACCTCGCAACATCGGACTTCTTTATAGTGGGCACGCAGATTATCCCAAAGCGCTTGACTCCTCACGCCGGCAGGTAAATACTAAAAGTAGCGCCATTGCCTTCACTGCTGGCAATAATAAATCCTTCGTGAGACTGCGCTATCTTTTTACAGATGGAAAGCCCTATACCTGTTCCTTCATACTGCTCCCTATTATGCAGCCTTTGAAACACTTCGAATATTTTCTCAGAGTATTTCTGGTCAAACCCAATCCCATTATCCTCAACCGAAATTTTCCAGTACTCGCTGGCGCCAGCCCCCGCTGGATGTGGTGGTAACTGCGAGGCATGCAGCTTAACCGCGTGAATGCGAATAAGGGGACTAACCTCGTTTTTCCTATATTTAATAGCATTACTGATGAGGTTGATGAAGAGTTGCTGCAGCTGGATCTTTGCACCCTTTAACACCGGCAGCTCTAATTTTTCAACAGTAGTATTCGTTTCTTCAATTCTTTCTTTCAGCGAATCAATTGCTTCGTCAACAACAAGGTTAAGATCGGTAAATTCGTATAAAAGCGGCGAACTGTCAGTTTTAGAATAATTTAAAAAGGCGTCTATCAGATGTTTCATTCGCACGGCGGAACTAATGATGCGCGTCAGATAACCGGCCGACGCTTCTGAGAGAGCCGGTTCCTTATCCTCTATCAGTTTTGCGAAGGTGTTTATTTTACGTACCGGTTCCTGCAAATCATGACTGGCAATATAATTAAAGGAAGCCAGTTCGTTGTTGCTTCTTTCCAATTCAATATTTTTTTGCTGCAATACTTTGTTCAGTTCCATGTCCGGCGTTACATCCTGAATGGTCCCTATCACCACAATGTTACTGCCCTCCCCTGCCATACGACCAGTTGTTTTCAGGTACTTTAAGGTTCCATCCTTTAAAATAATGCGCTGATACTTTGGCCTGATTATTTTGGTCTGTAAAGATTCTTCCCAGCTGCTTATCATCGCTGGCCTGTCTTCTTCATGAACAAATTCAAGATAGGTTTCAAAAGTTGGCTTGAATGCTCCGGGCTCGCACCCTAAGATCCTGAACAAATTATCAGAATATTCAAGGTTATTGGTTGCCAGATCCCATGAATAACTCCCAATTGCGGCGTTCTCTTCTGCATGATTAAAAATATCGTTTTTAAGCTGCAGTTTTTCGTTTAGCGCTTTAAGCTTCTGTTGGCTTTGTTTTAGTTTTTCATGATGTTCCTGCGCCTCTTTCATCAGCTTTTCCATCCCCACTTTTTGCTGAGTCTGAAATAATGTTTCACTGGTTATCAGATTTGTTGCAAAACCAATTATAAAAACAAATCCCATTCGAACTACGGCAGTAATTTCATGGTCCTGCAACTGGCCCATGTACATAAGCAACCCAAAATAACAAACCGTATACAAAGCGCTTGTGAAAAGGGTAGTTGAAAAATTAAACCTGAAGGATACCGCTATAATGGAAGTATAAAACATCACATGATAAGGCGAATAAAAACCGCCCGTTGCAATGAGCCACAAGGTTGCGAAAACACTGTCGCTGATATAAGTAAACCAGCTTGCCGTGAACACGGGATACTTTTCGTAAGGCTTGAACAGCGGGATATACAGCCCATAGGCCCAGATAAGAACAAGCAAAGGATAAGCAAGATTTTCCTGTATATTTTTGTGGTCGAGAAAAAAGAATGTTATCGTTCCAAAAACAATAACAATTATCCTTACTATCGAGATCTTTTTTTCCGCGTTAAAGGTTTTTTGTCGCGCAGCTTCTTTAGAATCCATTCCCCCAAATATACTAACTCTGTAAAAAATTCAGGTGTGGTAAATTATCTACAATTAAAACCGCCTTAAGAGCCGTTTTTATATGAATTTGGGCGTGCCCCTCCTTGCTTTGGTATCTTGGCGGAAGCGAGTCGGGTCGCGCTTTCGCTACTCGTTTTTTTTATTTGCCTGTACGCTTTCGCTGAAACTTTAGCGCACGCGCCAGGACAAATAAAAAAGAGCTCAAACATGCGCTCAATCGCTCACGCTGGGGGTAACTTAACCCTTACCTGCACTTCCATGAAACGGATTTTCTTTACTAAAAATGCATCGAGTTGTTATTGAATGCCATTGCACAGCAACCAAAACCTATAATAGGCATTACAAGCATCCATATAATATTTGAGATATAAGCGTACGGGTTTTTCCTAACAATATACGCGATCATGCTTATCATATTATACACCGCCATAACCGCTCCAATAAAGGAAGATAATACACCTGAATCGGTCAGGCATAATAACAACATGACCGCTAAAATCACAGCATTCACAATATTAATCGTTTTCGCGGTACGGTTAAAACCACTTTCCCTGCTTGTGTTCTGCTGGTAATTAAAATCTTCCATAATTTAAATTTAAACAATTTTTAATTCACGTAACACTTCAAGATTTTTTTCTTTCCCGTTCCTGTAAAACAAATTCATGGTTTCAAAAGGTATGATCTTATCGTTGTGTACAATATGAACGCAGGATTTTTTTATGGCGCGCACATCAAAATTATAGGCATCAATAAAATTCATGATAATAATCCTGAATAAATTCTCGTACGATAAATTGGGCGCCTGAACAAAAGGCAAACAGCATAAAAGTTCATTCACATCCTCCGTAATTGCATCAACTGAATTGGCCGTGCTGAACATTTTCATCACATAGCCATGAAGGCGTTCGTCCCGTTCATAAACAATCGTGTTTCTTGAATTGTCTAAAAGATCCGCCGGGTTAATATAGCGTGTCAGCGGAATCACTTCCCCGGCCAGCTTTAGCGCGTAACCCATTACCAATGCATCAGGATTACAGGGAACAGGAATTAAATCGTCGGAATTAAAAATACCTGCCTGATCCAAAATATCCTGCCTTACTTCTGTAAGCGTATAACGCTCGGTTGCCGCGTTAAACTGTTCGTTCCTGCCTGCAACCTGTGTTGGCTGAAACGTAACACCTCTTACGCAGGGCTGCTGCAAAGCATATTCAATTATTTTACCGATTTCATGATTGTTTACACCGCGCTGCAAGGTTACCACAAGGGTGGTGGATAAATTATATTTGTTCAAATGCTCCATGGCCTTTAAACGAATGTCCAGCAAATCCGCGCCACGCAGCTTTTGCAATGCTTTATTATCAAAACTGTCCCACTGAAGATACACCTCAAAATCGGGCATGTAAGTAGCCAGGCGCTTTACAAAGTCTTCTTCTTTGGCAATACGAATACCGTTAGTGTTCAGCATCAAATGTTTTATGGGACGCTTTTTTGCTTCGTCCAGTATTTCAAAAAAATCAGGATGTATGGTAGGTTCACCACCGCTTAACTGCACCACATCCGGTTTTCCTTCATTCTCTACAATTACATCCAGCATTCTTTTGATCTCTTCCAGCGTGCGGTGTCTGCCAAAGGTTGGGCTCGACTCCGCATAACACGTAGGACAAGTTAAATTACAGCGATCGGTAACTTCAATGAGTGTAAGGCAGGAATGCTGCTCGTGATCGGGACATAACCCGCAGTCATAAGGACAGCCGTACAGCGTGGGCGTATTAAACTTTAAAGGAATTTCGCTTCGTTTATTATAATTCCGGATGCGTTTATAATATTCAATATCGGTAGCGATTAATATTTTTTCCATCCCATGATCAGGACAGCTTTTTATCATGTACACGTTGCTGTTTTCAAAAACAATTTTCGCGCTCACACGTCTGTGGCATTTGGAGCACAAGCTAATGGTATAATCGTAATAGGTCCAGCTTCTTTCAGGCATAAGATAAAAATAGTTTTTTAGGATTTAGCAACGTTTTGCAATAACACAAAAGACCAAGAATGCAGGTAAGCTGCAGGATGCTGATATGAAAAACAGTAAAATGATCTTCCTTTAAAAATTCAATCATAAACCTGTAAGAAAAATAAGAGATCATGAACATTTTAAATTTTGCTCCATCGGCCAGTTGGTATTTTTCAAGTAAGCGGATACTGATCCATAATAAGAATAAAAATGCAATCTCGTACAAGGGCAAAGGATGACGAAGAACGTGATCGCCAAAATCAATCCCTGTAAAGCAGGTGGTAGCGCGACCAATAGTGGCATCTGCCAGGCCTTCGCAAAAACAACCGATACGCCCGATCATTAAACCCAGTAGCACAGGGTATGTCATCATGTCGCCGCTCGAAGCCGTAACTCCAATTATCTTTTTTGTGATTTCCACGCTTATTAATCCTCCAAGCAGCCCGCCCACAATTGTTTTATTGCTGAAAATGTAAACGAATTTATTTTCCGAATTAAAGAATTCATTAGGATCTTCAAAAACTCCCACCAATCTTGAGCCAATAAGAGCCCCGAAACAAACAGCCGCAAAAATCTTTAAACGGTCAACCGGGCTTATCAGATCTTTTGTATTTTTTTTCAAATAGTAATAATATCTCACACCAATAAATATTCCGAGAATTTCCATCACAAGATGCGTGGATATTTCTTTTCCGGCTAAATGAGTATTAATGGGGAACTGCATTGAAACGAAGATAGAAAATTAATTAACGCTAGCGGAATCACCGAGAAGCACTCTGCCATGCATAAGATATTTCTTATAAGCAGGCCAGCTAGGATTTTGTGATTTAACTTCTTCCGCTTTTAACAAGCCGAGCTAAAAAAAGCTAAGCTAAAGTAACTTATCAGAACCTTGCCGAAATACCCGCGTACACACTTCGTCCGATCGAAGGAATAATTCCTGGTCCGGGATATTCATCCGTTCTCCGCGTAAAGTATGATTTGTTTGCAAGGTTATTTCCTCCAACTTTAAACGCGAAGTTCCTGAATTTATACGTGGCGCTCAAATCAATAACGTCGTAGGCCGGTATATGACCCGCAACTGGGTTGGCACTTGTTTTAGTGTTAGAAGCATCTCCATAAGCATCACTTACATAATTGTACTGCGCGGTAGCCGAAAATCCTTTTGCATTAAAGGTAATGCCAACGCGGTTAATAATATTGGCTGCAGTCTCCACGCGTTTTCCTTTAAACTCCCCGCTTGTATAACGGGCATCTATATAAGCAAACGAATTAAAAACACTTAAGCCGTAGCGCGATGCAGGATTCATAAACTTCACAATATTAAACTCTATGTAGCTTTCAATTCCCTGGTGTACGCTGTTGGCAATATTGGTGCGCACACTATATTCATTGCCTGACGGGTCTGTTTTAAGTAATAAACCAATCCTGTTGTTATATGCCATATAAAACACGCCGAGATCAAAATTGAGATAATTTTTTATTGTGCCGCGGTAGCCAAGATCAGAGTTATAACCATACGCGTCTTTCAGATTCGGATCTACTTTAGAGGTTACGCCAATGGGTTCCAGCTGGCCATAATCGATAGGACGGTATGCCTGGCTGATGTTACCGTAAATATTAGTGCTCCCGCTTGTTTTAAATTCGATCCCTGTTCCAAATAAAGGAAATGTGCGACTCCTGCTTTCATTGGTAACAAGCTTCAGAGTGTCTTCCATCTTATAGCCTTTTGAAGTACTGTTTAAATATTCGAACCGGAAGCCTGGAGTAATTTTAAACCGCTCACCGAGTCTGAAAATATTTTCTACAAAGGGAGCAATATTGGTAGTGGTAAAATCAAGGTTGTAACCCCAGTCGCCGGTAATGGAAACATCAAAATCGCTGTTGGTGGTTCCTTCGCCCCCACCCAACCGTTTAAACCAGGCATAGCTGTAGCGCAGGCCACCTGCCAGTGTGGATTTGTTCTTACCTAAATTATAGGTTTGAGCAAACCGCACTTCTGTTGCCGAACTGTGCATGTCTTCTTTACCTACTTCGCGAGGCACAAACGTTTTTGTAACTGTATCAATGTCGTCGCTGGCTTCGGGACCACCGTCCTCATTACGCCACACAAGCGAACGGTTACTGAATAAATAGCTTGTCTTAAAACTGATAGTGGTATTCGCGGAAGGCGTGTACATAAAATTAGCCGACACTATATTCCATGGACTTGTAAGCCAGTTACGACCGCGTGTAGAGCCTTTCGGATTCGCGTGAAACATACTGTCGGTTAAACCGCCGGGCATTTTTATTTCGTTGCGGAGCAAAGAATACTCAACACTTACCGACAATTTTTCGGAGGGCTTATACTGTATCTTTCCGAAACCCGAAACCTGCCATTGTTCGCTGTTAGGCCTGTACCCCTGCATGGTACGATATTGCACAAAGCCGTAGTAGCTTATCTTTTTTATGGTGCCTCCAACCGAGTTAAAGGAATTGAACATGCCAAAACTTCCAACGGTTTGCGAAGTGTTGAATTCGAACTTTTTATTTTTTGGCGCTTCTTTGGTTACATAATTTACCAGTCCGCCAAACTGCGAACCAAATTGCAAAGAAGCTGCACCGCGCACCATTTCTATTCTTCCAACCGCTTCCATGGGCGGTAAATAGTAGGCTTCATTATATCCGTAAATATCGCCGCTGATATTGTAACCATTCTGTCGGGTGTTCATTTCAATACTTTGAATCGGGTTTAAACCGCGCGTGGCAATACCGTTGGCCGTAAAGCCGCCACTTTCTGTCTCCACAATATTTAGGCCCGGAATACGACCAAGAATCTGCCGGGTGTTGTTGATGGCTTTATTTGCATCGAGACTATCTACAAGTATCACTTCGTTTTTCTTACCCGCGTAAATGATCCCGTCTTTCATTTCCGGTAAATGCCCTACTCCATTCACGGTTTTGTAATCTGTAATAATCACTTCCGGTAAATTAACATTGCCTGAATCTCTAGTTTGAGATTTCAGTATAGCATGAGAAAGAAAAAATGCAAGCGGAAGAACTATTTTCAGAATAAATTTATGTAACATCTGTGTCGGGGATAGGTTGAATTCCGGCGTCAAAGTACCGGCAACAGCCGCGATTGTGCAATACCCAAAAAAAGGTACCTTACTCTTTCGTTTAAAGAAAATACTTTCCCGGGCCTGCGAATAGCCAATAAGCGTTGGCAATAACACTTTGCTTCGTATCTTTAAATCATAATCCATGCGCGCTGTTAACCACAATTCTTTTATCCAGTTCCTTTTTTACGGGAACTTTTTTTATGGTTTGTGCGCAGTGGCTTTAAGTGTCGAAGCCATGCTCCAACAGCATGTTCCGCTTAACGACTGGTATTATTTCCTGGCTGTATTTTGCTGTACCGTTGTTTACTATTCACATGCTTACATCACCGAAAGGCCGGTTAACAGCCGCAATCAACGCACGCTTTGGTACAACCATTCTAAAAAATTAGTGCTAACAAGTCAGGTAACGCTTACCTTAATTGTCATCTGCATTTTGTTTTATTTTGTGCAACAACACTGGCGTGATATTTTACAAATATCGTGGAAGGAAATACTCCTGCTGGTTATTTTTCCAATGCTTGGTTTGCTTTATTATGGCGTGAGCGGAACGCGTTACAGCTTACGCAAGATTGGCTGGCTTAAGCCTTTTGTAATTGGCTTCGCCTGGGCCGGACTCGTTACCTTTTATCCTGTTATTTATCATAACCTTAGTCATCACCTACCCTATGAGTTTACCGTAATTGGCGGCTTGTTGTTTCTCAAAAACTTCATGTTCATTTCTGTGTTATGCATTATGTTTGATATAAAAGACTATGCATCCGACGCGGGCTTACATCTTAACACCTTTGTAGTTAAAGTAGGTTTGAGAAGAACCATCTTCTTTATCATCATCCCCCTTTGCATTGTGGGACTGGGTACATTTGTGGTGTATGGCGCTTCCAGAGATTTTCACCCTGTAAAAATCATACTGAATGTTTTGCCGTTTGTACTGTTGCTTATCACCGCTTATTCGCTGCACGTGCGGCGCTCTCTTTTGTATTACCTCATAATAGTAGATGGCCTTATGCTTGTAAAGGGTATTTGCGGAAGCATTGCAATGGTTTATTTTTAGTATAGACTATGTCTTTATTGCTTACAATATTCAACGTTTCATCGAACTGTTACTCTCAAACTTTCACGTATAAAAAACTCTTTGTTACTTTTGGCGGCCAATCCCGAAAGCTTTCGGGACCAAAAGCCATGCAATCTTTTGAAGGTAATTTTTCTTTCGCGATTTAGAGACGGCGAAAGAAAACCGCTGTCAGTCCAGGCTCTCTTCTAACTACCTATCAATCTAACTGCTCAGCCTGGCCTGCAGCTATTACTGCAAAAGATTGCGGTGACATTTGCCGAGCACCAACATCCTTAAACGCTTCGCTTTTTTTTATTGACTAAAAGACTTTTTGAGTGAAGACAGACCGAAAGATCATTCCTTAAACAACTCACTAAACTCCTTCAGATCCGGAGCAAATTCCTTTTTCCTTTTCTTTTCGTAATCATAAATACTCCAGCTCAGGCTTTTTAAGAAAGGAAGGCCTAACTGATCGTATTCATACTTACCACTGCCGATCACATCTTTATCATTTACATAAACTACCGAGGTTAGCAAAAACTCTATGTTATTTTTAAAATCAACAATGTAGGCGCAGTCCACCAGGAAACCATAGGCCCTGCCAACAATGTTAAACACACGGATGCTATCCTGTTTAATAGTGGCCACAGCACTTCCATACAAAAAATACTTTTTAAAGCTGTCGTAAAATATTTTCTTTTCGTAGCGTGGGTAAATACTTTCTTTAGGATACATGCCAAGATATTTAAGCATAAACAAACGGCTTTCATTACTCAAAGGAAGTTTATCTTTTTTTGGAAGATCTTCGTTAAACACAATGTGTTTCATGATAGAATGAAGATCGCTTGGCGTAAGATAATTGTGCGCTGAAAAATCTTTAGCAATGTATTTGTTCTTCCCGATCTTTAAACTCCCTACCCTAGAACTCTCTATGGGGTGTTGAAGTTTTTCTGTAAAATAAGTAAGAGGCTGCTTATAAACGGTATCCTTATTTCCATTTAAAAAATAAACGGGGGGTGTAATTTTCGCTGTGTCACCAGGGCATTGACCATCGAGCCTGTTAAACAGTCTGATGTCCTTATATCCTAATTCGTTTAACTTTTTATGCGCATAATCATGGCCTACAAACTCATAAACCCTGGCGCAGGCAGTATTATCACTGACCAAAAACATTTTCTTTATGTAGTTTTCCACTGTTGGATAACCGCTGGCAGAGCTGCTGTCAGTTGTGATCCGTTTCTGACAATAGAAGGCGCTATCGGTAATCATGGTTGTTGCGCGGTTCAGGTATTTTGCGTTGAGTTCTTCCAGCTTAATTAATGCCAATAAACTAACGGGCAGCTTTACGGTACTTGCCGGATAAATATAATTCCTGGAGGCATGGTATTTAAAATCGGTGAAGGCTGGCTGATTATTTTTATCGCGGTTTATTTGTGTGTATATAACCTGCGTTTTATATTTCGCGTTATCCAGCAGAGCTGTAAAATCAGTCAGCGAGGCATGCAGCAGGCTGTCTAAAAAAGGCGAAGTTTGCGCGCAGTTAACGTACTGCATTAAAAGCAACCCGCTAATCAACAGGATGCGAAGGCGAAATTTCAGATATGTTCCCGGAGTTCTGATTGTTTTTTTTGTTCGTTAAAAAATAGATGATCAATCCTATCAGCACAGTTCCCAATCCGCATAACGATTCCACCGGTTTATCAATTACAATGTGAAAAAGAATATAGCCGATGATACACAAAAATAGCAAGGGCGTAACAGGATAGAACCACGTTTTATAGGAAGTTTCAACATGTTTGAACTTATAGCGCAAAATAAAAATGCCCAGCACGGTAAGGAAGGTGAACAGGTTAAGCGTAAATCCCACATAAGTGATGAGCGACTGGAACGAAGAAGTAAGCACCAGCACTATCGCAATTACCGACTGGAATATAATGGCCACATACGGCACGTTGTTTTTATTGGACCTCGCAAAAAACCTAAGTCCTTTTATATCGTTGCCCATGCTTTGCATTACGCGTGGTCCGGCCAGGATCATAGCACTGATGGTAGAAACCAGGAGTAGCGCTATTACCAGGCTCATAAACTGCCCGGCCTGCATGCCAAAAATTTTATTGGCGCTCAGATAACCTACTTCTAAAACACCTTTTAATTCAGGGATAGGGACCGAATACAAAAACACGAAATTTAAAACCGTGTAAATAACCATCACTATAAACGTTCCGGCAATTAAGGCGCGGGGCAAATTCTTTTTAGAGTCTTCTATTTCGCCCGAAATGTAGGTAGCAGCATTCCACCCGCTGTAGGCATAAGTAACATATACCAGCGATACCGCGAAGCCCGAAGAAAAAATATCCTTCCAGGCAGAAGAAGAAGCTGTGAAATCAACATGGTGCTCCGGCACATGAAACAAGCCAAAGCCAATGAACATTACAATGCACACTACCTTTACAATGGTGAAAACGCGCTGAAACAAACTTCCCGCTTTCAAATTAATGGAATGCACTGCTGTAATTCCGCCAATAACAATAAGGGCAAGCATTACAGGATTTACATCCGGGTAGATCTTATTTACATAATGCCCCAGGGCCACAGCTGCAGCGGCTATTGGCGCAGCAAAGCCAACGCTTACACTTACCCAGCCACTGATAAAACCAATAGCGGGATGATAAAGTTTCGACAAATAATTATACTCTCCCCCGTTCTCCGGGAAAGCGTTGCTGATCTCGCCATACGTCAGCGCGCCGCACAATGCAAGTATTCCTCCTACGATCCATAAAGCAAGAATAGCGAAACCGCTTTCGATGCCCAGTACCTGGAAACCAAGACTGGTAAACACGCCCGTGCCAATCATATTGGCAATAACAATGGCTACGGCTGTATTAAACCCTATTTTGTGGCGGATGTTCATTAATCAAAGGACTGTGAAGAATTTTTAGACAGCTCCACCAGCAGCTGGTATTGTTCGGGCGAAAGATCGTTGTAATAAAAATTGATTGGATTAACTTTCTCAAGGTTTTTGATCACTTCGTAATGCACGTGTGGCGCGGTACTCAGGCCGGTGCTTCCCACGTAACCAATAAGCTCGCCTCGCAATACTTTCTGTCCTAATTTTGCCTTTATTCGGCTCATGTGTCCGTACAAAGTCTGGTATCCAAAACCATGATTAATAACCACGTGGTTGCCATAGCCCTGCGCAAGGTTATCGGCGCGTTCAACCACACCGTCGCCTGTTGCGTAAATGGGTGTGCCCTGCTCCGCCGCAAAATCCATTCCAGGATGAAACTCCTGCGTTTTATAAATGGGATGCGTACGCCAGCCAAAGCCACTGGTAACGGAATGCGCGAGGTCCTTTTGGTTAATAGGCATAATAGCAGGAATGGAAGCAATCAGTTTTTCCTTACTCTTTGCAAGCTTTACCACCTCGTCGAAGGATTTTGACTGGATGTATAATTGCTTGCTTAGCCTGTCGAGCCGCTCGGTTGTTGAAACCAGTAGATCGGCATTTTCATAATTATCAAAGGCGCTGTACTTGTCGCTTCCGCCAAAGCCGCCGTAGCGAATGGATTTGGCAATTGGTTCGCTTTCAAAAATAGTGCGGTAAATATTATCGTCACGGTCTTCAAGGTCTTTAAGCACCATTTCGGCGCGGGTCATTTTTTTATTGAGCAGATCGTATTGAAGCTTGAGAGCCTCCAGTTCGCGGTTTCGTTTTTTCTCGGAAGGCGAAGGCAGAAACTGGCGCGAAAGAAAAATAGTAATGGTGGCAAACACCAGGCCAATAGCCAGGTAGGACAGGATGCTCCAGAAGCGTTCCCTGAACGTAACCCGCACCTTTTCGTAGGTGAGCGACTTGGTATTGAACCTGTATTTAACCTTTGACATCGTTAAAGTAAGCCCCTAATATAAGTATTTAAACAAAAGGGGAAATAGCCCTGTTTCACAAAAAAAATTAACGAGGGAAAGGATGGAGATGCTGGTTTTAAAATTATGCATTCTTTTTAAAAGTATAATTCTATTTTTGCTTTGCAAACCACTGATGTGCACTCAGTGGACAGTGAACAACAAAGTATTTAAAAGGAATGATAACCAGTAAAATTAAAACTGAATGAAGGCAACACCTGAACACAATACCCGAGTTGCCAAACTAACG
>JACDDR010000094.1 GCA_013816895.1 Bacteroidota bacterium | reverse complement strand
CGAACTAACCAACAACATCTCCTTTTGATATGAAAAAAATATTACTTTTTTTTCTGATGGTATTTTTTGGCTCGATACATGCGCAAATTGTACCGCGACCAAATCCCCCTAAATTATACAACAATCTTTCCAAACAATTTCCTGAATTTTTAACTGCGCGGCAGGCTGCAATTATAGAAGAGAAACTTGAAGTATTCAGCAATCAAACCTCTAACCAGATTTGTGTTGTTGTGGTGGATGATCTCAACAATCTTGAAGCCGCGGACTATGCTATAAAAATAATAAACGAATGGGGCATTGGTCAAAAAAATGCGAATAACGGAATTGCCATCCTTATTAAACCGACGGGTGGTTCAGGCGGCCGCGATCTTTTTATCGCGGTTGGTTATGGTTTGGAAGGCGCTATTCCGGATCTTGCAACGAAACGGATACGCGAAGAGGAAATGTATCCTTATTTAAAAAACGGGGATAACTTTTCAGCAGTTGATAAAGCTACGGATAAACTTATGGGATTGGCCAAAGGCGAAATTGATGTTGTAAGTTATACAAGAAGCGCTTCGAATTCAAGGAAAGGGTCAGGAACAGGGCTCCCCTGGATTTTTATTATCGTTATTATTGTTCTTGTAATTAAAAGTGTTTTCAGAGGTGGAGGATATACGTATTCAGGACGAGGGCGTACTTTTTGTGGAGGCGGAGGTTTTGGAGGTGGCTTTGGCGGAGGTGGAGGTTTTGGTGGGGGAGGCGGCGGCTTTGGTGGTTTCGGAGGAGGCAGTTCTGGCGGTGGCGGTTCTGGTGGAAAATGGTAAGGAAAAAACTATTTTTTATTCAGGCGTTTCACCAAATTTGTTTTTCAACGCTGCAATTTCATGTTGTAAAGCATCCACTCTTCTTAACAGGTGAATAATGGCTTCAATGCCTTCAATATTTATTCCCAGATCAGAATGTAATCGTATCATGCGTTCGAGTTCGCTTAAATTTTCTTTTTCAATAAAATTAATTTCCTCTACTGTTACAAATTCTACCAGCCCAATCGCGTTCAGTGAATCTAAAAATGAAAACTCGATATTATAATTGACGCAAAGTTTTTCTACGGGAATCAAGTCGTCATTGTTCATGGTTATGAAGTTTAGATAATTCTTTGAATAATTCTTTTTCTTTCACGGAAAGTGAAGCTGGTATTTTTACATGATACGTAATGAATAAATCGCCGAACTGCCCTTCTTTCCTGTAAACCGGAAAGCCTTTGCCCTTCAGCTTCACACGGGTGCCGTTTTGTGTTTCGGGTGGAACCGTAAGTTTCACTTTTCCATCAAAAGTATTTACTGTTACCTGACCGCCTAACACTGCGGTGTACAGATCAATATCTTCGGTGCTGTGAAGATTATTTCCTTCCCGTTTAAATTTAGTGTTATTGCTTACTGAAAAAGTAATGTATAAATCTCCGTTTGGCCCGCCGTTTCTTCCTGGCCCGCCATGCCCTGTAATTTTTATGGTCTGGCCGTTCTCAACACCCGCAGGAATAGTGAGCCGGATATTTTTTCCGTTCACCGTAAGCGTTTGTTTTTGTGATGTATACACATCTTTTAAATCAAGGCGCAAATCTGCGTTAAGGTCCTGCCCTTTAAAACGTACATTTCCTCTGGCTCCGCCGCCAAATGAGGATGCGCCGCCGCCGCCGAACATTGATTCAAAAAAATCTGAAAAATCTTCTTCGTTCCCTGAACCGGAATAGCTGTTCCCTTGTTGAGTGTAACCACCGTAATTTTGCTGATGTTGCTGGCGCGCTTTTTCGTATTCATCGCCGTGCTGCCAGTCTTTTCCATATTTGTCGAATTTTTTTCTTTTTTCCGGATCACTTAAAACTTCGTTGGCTTCGTTAATTTGCTGAAACTTTTTCTTTGCCGCGGTGTCGTTTGGATTAAGGTCCGGATGATATTTCCTGGCAAGCTTACGGTAGGCCTTTTTAATATCAGCTTCCGTTGCATTTTTATCCAGTTCAAGTATTTTATAATAATCGATAAAGTCCATAATTGTTCATTTAAGAATGGTTTTGCTCCCAAACTTCTCACTAATTTACATTTTAAAGCACCATTTGTCAAGCATTAAAAAGGTAAAGAATGCTCACCGCTTTATTTGATGGCGGCATAAAAGCGAACGAAGGAATCAATAGGTGTTAAATACTTGGTCATTACCGTTCTTTTTCATAGCTTAGGGAGTCAAAAAAAGACGGACCCGGATTTGCCAAAAAAATTAAATACACGTTTTATAAATATAATCACAAAAAAATGAAAAAATCATTATTCCTCCTTTGCGTTTTATTGGCTTCGAAAAATAATTTTGCCCAGGACTGGGTTGAAAAGGCCAATAAGCCGGATGCAAACTTATACGAAATACAAAAAGATTTTTATGAGCACTTTAAAGATAAAGACCTTACAATAAAAAGTACAGGATACAAAGCATTTAAACGCTGGGAATATTTTGTCGCTCCGCGTGTGTATCCAACAGGTAACTTATCTGTACTGAGCCAGGCTTCAAGGAACTATTCTGAATTCTTAAAAAGCTACACTAAAAACACCAGTGCAAATAAATTCTCCTCCAGTGCTTCTGTAATGTCTGCCACCTGGACGTCCGTTGGTCCTTTTGGCGCGCCAACAGGCTTAGTGGGCGGATTGCCAAGAAAAGCGGGTCGCGATAATTTTGTGACCTTTCATCCAACCAACCCTTCTACATTTTATGCAGGATCTGCTGGTGGAGGCTTATGGCAAACAACCAACGGCGGAACCAGCTGGACAACCAATACAGATAACCTTCCTGTCACTGCAGTTTCTGATCTTGCGATTGATCCAACAAATCCAAATATCATGTACCTGGGAACAGGTGGTGGTGATGACCAATTGTCGGGTATGCCGGTTAGCGCGGATGGCGTTTATAAATCAACTGATGGTGGACTAACATGGAATCCAACGGGATTAATGTATTCTCTTTCACAAAACAGGTTCATTCATAAAGTAGTATTGGATCCAAGCAATCCAACAATTGTATTTGCGGCAACTAACGTTGGAATTTACCGGAGCACGAACAGCGGAGTTTCCTGGACGGCGGTTACCACGGTGAATGCCTGGGACCTTAAATTCAATCCTTCTAATCCATTGATCGTTTACGCTGCCGGAACGCAATTTTTTCGTTCTACAAATGGCGGAACAAGTTTTTCTCTTGTTTCAACAGGCATTCCCATCACCGGAAGTAACCGTATGGCAATCGCAGTAACGCCAACAAACCCTGCAAATGTTTACGTGGTAGCAAGTAAAGCTTCTGATAGTCAGCTTTTAGGCGTTTACAGTTCAACTAATAACGGTGTGAGTTTCAGTACGGCTGCTACTACGCCAAATATTATTGGCAACTCATGCGCAGGTAACTCTACGGGAACAGGACAAGGCTGGTATGACCTTGCCATCGCGGCTTCTCCAACTAATCCTAACGAAATAGTAGTAGGCGGCGTTAACGTATGGCGTTCAACAAATGGCGGCGTGAACTGGACAAATATCGGATGCTGGATAGGTTTGGGTAACCCTCCTTACATTCATGCAGATATTCATGAACTCGAATACAATTCAGCCGGTACACTTTATTCAACCAATGATGGCGGTATTTATTCCTATACCGGTAGCAGTTGGACTGACCTTACGGCACAAAGAAACATTGCACAAATTTATAAAATAGGATTATCTTCTTTAACCGCAAATAAATGGATTACTGGCCATCAGGATAACGGCACAAACATTAAAAACGGAGCAAGTTATGTAGCCAGTTTAGCCGGTGATGGAATGGATTGTTTTATTGATCGTACAAATGATAACACTATGTTTGCCGAGCAATATAATGGAAGCCTTAACCGCTCAACAAACGGAGGCGCGAACTGGTCACCAATTACAACTGGTATTACGGGCACTGGCGCTTGGGTTACTCCATGGAAACAGGACCCGATAACCGCAGGCACTATTTACTGTGGTCGCAACCAGTTGTTTATGTCGACCAACCTTGGAAGTTCCTGGACACAACTTGGAAACACCGGCGTGGGAAGTTCAATGACAGAGTTTGCAATAGCACCTTCGAACAACCAGGTTATTTATTGTTTATACCCGGGTTCAATTCGCAAAACAGTTGACGGCGGGGTAACATGGACAAACGTTACACAAACTGTTCCTGCGGGAGCTGCTACGTTTATTACGATTGATCCTAATGATCCTAACGTTGCATGGGTAACGGTAAGCGGTTATACCGCGGGAGCAAAGGTTTATCAAACAGTTGACGGTGGTGCAAGCTGGATGAACATTTCAGCGAATCTTCCAAACCTTCCAGCAAACTGTTCGGTTTATGAAACAGGTTCTAATGACCGTATTTATGTTGGTATGGATGTTGGTATTTATTACAAGGATAATTCATCAGCAACCTGGACTCTTTACAATACCGGATTACCAAATGTTGCCGTAATGGACATGGAAATGACGCCTGCTGCTCCTGGTAAAATTTTCGCTGCAACTTATGGCCGCGGTGTTTATGAGGCGGATGTTATTCCAACAACGGCTGCGCCAGTACCAAACTTTTCATATTATGGAAGTTTATGTGCCGGTGTAAGTAAATATTTGGTAGATAATTCAAGCAACACTCCTACAAACTGGAGCTGGACAATAACGCCAACTGCGGGGGTGACAATGAATTCTCCAACAGTTCAGAATCCAACACTTACAATTACAAATGCAGGAATTTATACCGTGTCCTTAATTTCGGGAAACAGTTTCGGAAACGGTCCGGTTGTTACTAAAACAATTTCAGTGAACACGATTCCAACTTTAACGCTAAGCAGCGATTCAGTTTCAGCTTGTGATGTAAATCCTTTTTCAATTACGGCTTCAGGAGCTACTACTTACACCTGGAGTAATGGTGGAGGAACCAACGCTACCGCAAATTATATTCCGTTTGGCGATTGGACATACACCGTTACCGGTTCAAACAGTGGTTGTATTTCCACTAAAACCATTTCCGTCATCAATTATGTTACTCCTGTTGTATCGCTTAGTGCAGATTCGGTGACCATTTGTGATCAGAATTCTTTTAGTGTTACAGCATCCGGAGCTAACACGTACACCTGGAGCAATGGCGGCGGAACAAACGCTACGGCGACGTTCACGGCCAATGGAAACGCCACGTACACTGTTACGGGCGCAAACCCCGGCTGTAGTTCAACCGCAACCGTTTATGTTAATAACCTGAATTGCGTAGGCTTAATAGAACTGGGTGGAGAGAAGACAAGTTTTAATGTGTATCCTAATCCTGTGATTGATAATGTTACACTGAAAATGAATACTCCGAAAAATATGGAGGTAACCGTTGAGGTTTACGATGTAACAGGTAAAGTAGTATTTAAACAAGTTGCTAAATTCTCAAAAGATAAATCCGAATTCAGATTCAATACAGGTGCGTTTGCAAGTGGTGTTTATTCTTTAAAACTTATATCGAAAGAAGGAAGCTCGCAGACCATTAAACTGGTAAAAGAATAATTTTTCCGATTTCAGAATTTAAAAAGTCGTTCGGTTTTACCGGACGGCTTTTTTATTTACGGCTCATCGCGTTAAACTGTTTTTCCAGTTATACAGCATAAGTCTTTTCCTGCAGTCCTGGTCGTTAATACTCAAAGAGGTGACATCTTCTACACGGTATACAACGGAACCCTCATCTTCGCCGAGTTTGCCAATGCGTTTAAGCATAAAATCACTCACCGTTACTTTCCCAATAAAGCCACTGAAACTTTCATCGCGGTTAATTTCAAGGCTTACAATCCGGTCTTTGCGTTCCGAATTTTCCTGAAGGATTTTAAACTGCCACATTTCTCCCCCCGAAAAATCAATATCGATTTCGTTTTCCTTATCAAGCTTTTTGGAGTTATTAATAATATACTGCAGTGAAATTAAATAGTCATCATTGATGTCAATATTGATAATATTCGAAATCTGCTCTACCATTACGCCATCGGGTTTTCCGTATTCGGTATAATGTTTAATTGCTACAAGTGTTTCATCGTAGTTAACCACGTAACCACATATAAAACTATTTTCGTCGTCATATTTCCAGATACCAATCAGTTCTTTTTTCCCCATTGAACGTTCGAAAATTTCTGAAAAAAGGCTCGACATAAATTGAAATTATAAGCTGTGTTCCTTAAAGTTAAGAAGGATTTAAGCCGAAGTCAAGCAGAAAACACTTTTTTAAATATTGCTAGTATTTTGGAAATGAGCGTGTTGTATATATTTATTTATCTGCTATGCGTTTTTTCCAGAACGATATAACTTCCTGCAAATCTGAGCTGGTTACAAATTGGTGATATATGCCATTTATGTTGGTTTCACTAATAACAAGTCCCACCCCTTTTTCTTCACCAAGATAATATTTGGAGAGATCGCCCTCATTAGTTACCAATACCTTTGGCCCCGCGAAACTTACCTGCTTGAAATAAATATGACTTAATACCAACTGCACCATGATGGTTTTAGAAGTATCGCTCAAAGCCTTTATTAATTTTTCTGAAGCGGGCTTGCCTATTTTTATCAGCTTCAACGCGGCAGGACTTTGCATTTTAAAGCCGGCCTTTTGAGAATGATCAATAACAAACTGGTTGTTGTTCAGTTTTTGAATATATGAATCCGCCTTTCGTAACTGGCTAAAGGCGCTCACATTTACAAGTATAAAAACCCAGGCTAAAATTCTATTCATGCAATAAGAAATACAACTATTGAGCCAGAAGACAAAATAAAAATCATTAACAAAGCTAATAAGTCTTTTTAACAGTTTTCACCTTACAAAAATTCAGGGCGATAAAGAAATTATGATGTTTAATGGTAAATTTGTTTAACACCAATGTATTTAAAACTGATATGCGCTTAACCTGTCTATTATTTTTCTTTCTTTCTTTTTCTTCCATAATAGTGGCTCAGGACGATGATGAAAGTCCTGCCAAGCTTTGCAACGAAGACCTGAACAAAAAGGCCGTGCAGTTATATCAGAAAGGTTGCGATAAAAAAAAATATAAAAAACCCGAGCGACTTGAATTTTTAAGCAAAGCCCTTGAGATGGAGCCTGATTTTGCAGAGGCGAATTTAAAAATGGGGTTAGAGATTGTTGTCCGACAGAAATTAGGTAACCAGCCGTTCACGCCAGCTGTTCCTTATTTTTTAAAAGCCATTCATTCTTGTCCCCAGGTTCACAGCGAGCCGTATTATTATATTGGTTTTGATTATTACGAACAAACCAAAAATGATTCGGCAATAAAATATCTTAAAAAGTTTATCGCTTTTAAAGACGATGACCAGAGCAAGTTTGCCAAAGATTATAACGAAGAACTTTACCAGGCGAAAATGATGATAAAGTCGGCAACAAAAGAAAATAGTTTAAAGAAGGGTGTACCCTTTGATCCGAAGGTAGTGAAAGGCGTTTCCACAGAACGCGATGAATATCTGGCTTACATTTCTCCTGACGATAAAAAATGTTTTTTTGTGAGACGATTGCCGATAAAGAATTTAAACAAAGTATACGCCAGCGACAAGGAAAAGGAGGTTTTTATGTTTGCAACAAGAGATAAAACGGGCATGTTTAACTCGGGAGAACCAATGCCATTTCCGTTTAATGCCACAGAAGATAATCAGGGCGGCTGCAGCATTTCGATCGACAATCGGCATTTGTATTTTGCCATGCAGCGCCAGGAAGGCGGAGCGCAGCCGAATGTGGACATTTATCTTTCCGATTATTCTGACGGTTATTGGGATGAGTATCATAAGTTAAGCGCCAATGTGAACCACCCGGTGTATTGGGATAGTCAGCCGAGTATTGCCGCCGATGGATTAACGTTGTATTTTGCCAGCGACAGGCCGGGGGGATTTGGGGGGATTGATTTATATGTAACAAAAAAGGATCCAAAAACAGGAATCTGGAGTATTCCAAAAAACCTTGGGCCAAAAATAAATACGGCGGGTGATGAAAAAACACCTTTTATTCATAGCGACAGTGAAACGCTTTATTTCAGCAGCACCGGACAATTTGGTTTTGGCGGTTATGATATTTTTTTCGTGAGGAAAGATGATAAAGGCGAATGGCTGGAACCTGAAAACATAGGAGAACCTATCAATGGGGCTACGGATGATACAGGTTTTTTTGTGAGCAGTGATACAAAAAGCGGGTATTTTTTCAGTTATGATGAAGGAAAGGTAAGGGGTAAGGGCGTGGGCCGTTATGATCTTTACAGCTTTGATCTTTATCCCGAAGCGAGGCCGCAGCATATGGTTTTTATGGAAGGAGATACGAAAGATAAAGACGGCAACCCCGTTTCAGGCGCTGTGGTGGAAATAACAAACACTGCTACCAAAGAGAAAACAAATGCGGTAGTGGACAGTATTACCGGTAAGTGGATGGCGGCTATTAGTTTAAAGAAAAAAGATAATATTGTAATAACAGTGAAGAAAGACAGTGTAGCCTTTAATTCGGTGGTGGTGGATATGAAAAAGATAAGTTTTACTGCTCCGCCTCCGGAAATTAAATTGATTGTTTCGAAAGCTGATCCCGGAAAAAGTTTTGTGATCAACAATATTTATTACAATACGAATAGCGCTGATGTGAAGGAAGAAAGTAAACTGATTCTGGAAGCGTTTGCAGAATATTTAAAAGAGAATCCGAATTTAAAAATCGAGATCCAGGGACATACGGATAACGTGGGTAACCCCAAGGATAATGAGGCCTTAAGTACTAATCGAGCCTATTCCATTAAGCAGCTTTTGGAAAGTTACAAGATTGATGGTAGCCGGATTACAGCAAAAGGATATGGTCAATCACAACCAGTTGCAGATAATAAAACAGAAGAGGGCAGGGCTAAGAACCGGAGAACTGAGTTTTTAATTGTTGCGCATTAAAAAATATGCTTCTCCGCATGATAAGAAGATCGCACCAATGGACCGCTTTCTACAAAACGAAACCCTTTTGTTAAAGCGTAGTCCCTGAAAGTTTTGAATTCATCAGGATGTACAAACCGGGCTACCGGTAAATGTTTTGGTGTAGGTTGTAAATACTGGCCCAGCGTTAATACATCGCATTTAACGTTCGAAAGATCATCAATAGTATTATAAATTTCTTCTTCAGTTTCGCCAAGTCCGAGCATTACACCGGATTTTGTTTTCACTCCGGCTTCATCCAACCGTTTTAAAACTTCAAGACTCCTGTCGTACTTGGCCTGTATGCGTACCTGTGCTGTTAATCTCCTTACCGTTTCAATATTATGTGAAACAATATCGGGCTTTACATCTATGATGCGTTGAAGGTTTTCCCATTTGCCTGCAAAGTCAGGAATGAGGCACTCAAATTTTGTATCAGGACTTATTTCGCGAATGGCTTTGATTGTTTCGGCCCAGATAAAAGAACCTCCATCTTTCAGGTCATCGCGATCTACGCTGGTAATAACGCAATGTTTAACGCCCATTAATTTAACGGAGTCAGCAATGCGTTTTGGTTCGTCCCAGTCTGCTGGCTTTGGTTTGCCTGTAGCCACCGCGCAAAAACCGCAGCTGCGTGTACAGATGTTGCCAAGTATCATGAACGTGGCAGTGCCTGCACCCCAGCATTCGCCCATGTTCGGGCAATTGCCGCTTTCGCAGATTGTATGCAGCTTGTGTTCGCCAACAATTTTGCGAACCTTCAGATATTCTTCACCGATGGGGAGTTTTACTCTTAGCCAGTCTGGCTTTTTTGGTTTCTGAATTTCGGGGGTAAGTTCCATATTAAAACCATTTTCTACCAAACACAAAACCAACGTGCAGGGTTATAATTACATTTTCTGTAGGATTGCGTGCCATAATCGGCAGAGCTTTCGGAAAATAATCTATGGAAATACCGGTTTCTATGGCGCGTATAAAATCAGTGTAAGAAGCATATTCAAAACTAAGATTAAATTTACCGCTCAGTCCGGGGTAGATAACGGTTTCGGCTAATCCCTTTGTAAATGCGCCTTTACCTATGACGCTGTCCTGGGTGAAACTATCCTGGTTAAAGCGAACCTCATCAGGGTCTCTCGCTCCTCTTGGAGAATTGCGGTACACCTGAACATAATAAGGTTTTGCAAAGGCGATCGTTGGTCCGATAGAGTATGAGCAGCGTATTTCAACAGCCTTTAGATCTGCCTTTTTATAAATAACATGCTGCATGCCAAGAGCGGCGCGCAACAAAAAAACAGAATTCAATTTACCGTATACAAATCGTTTACGGTTTTCTGCAGTGCCCGCCACTTTAACTTCTTTGGGATGTCTAAGGGTTTGAAAGTCTACTTCATAATAAGAGCGGGTGGTACCTGTAATATGTTTTCCGCGGCGATAGAGTAATCCATATCCACGGGTGTTCGCGTAAATTTTACCACTCGCATCGTTCCGGTAAAGAACATTTGATTCACTTCCCTGATCATTACTGAAAATATTTTTCTGGTCCTGCGCCGGCAAAACAACAAAAAAAATCAGGGGTAAAAGTGATAAATAAATTCTTTTGAACATTATAACAAAATTAACGATTTCCGGCCTATAATCCTACATTTGTAAAAAGAAATGCCATGCCAACAAGTATTGTTAAATACACAGGGAGCCTTAGAACAGAGGCCGTTCACAGCGCCAGTAACAGCGTTATAATAACCGATGCCCCGGTGGACAATCACGGAAAAGGTGAGGCTTTTTCGCCCACCGACCTCATGGCCACTTCGCTGGCAAATTGCATGCTAACGGTAATGGGAATTAAGTCTTCTACAGAAGGAATTACGCCCATTGATGGTGCCATAGCTGAGGTTACAAAAATAATGTATCAGGAGCCCCGCAGGGTGGGAGAAATTCATATAAAAATTAATTTCCCGAAAAATAATTTTACTGATAAGGAAAAAAAAATCTATGAAACTATTGCCCATACCTGCCCGGTGGCTAAAAGCCTGCATCCTGATCTAAAACAGGTTTTAACCTTTGAATGGTAGAATAAATCAACCGGAAAAAGCGTAAATCATAAAACCTCCCGATGTTTAGAAACATTATACAAAGTTTGTTTGCAAAAGGAATGGTTGCTGTGATGAACTTCGCAATTCTGATCCTTACTTCACATTATCTTGGTGTTAGTTCAAGGGGAGAGATCGCGGTTCTGATTCTGAATATATCAATTATTCAGATTGTGAATGAAATATTTACCGGTTATACGCTTGTTTATTTTATCCCTAAATATAATTTACGCCGGATATTTGTTGCAGGTATTCTTTATACCATTATTGCCTGTTCAGTGACCAACAGCGTGTTTTATTTTTTGGGAGAGCATATAAAAAATCATGAGCTGCTGAGTTACATTATTTCCTTTATCGTTATTTTAAACACGTTTAACTGTGTAATTATTTTAGGAAAAGAAAAAATAGCGGCGTATAATTTTCTAAACGTGCTGCAGCCTTTGCTTTTGTTATTTGGCGTAATTTATATGACGTATTGGAAACGCGTTTACACACTGGAAGCGTATGTTTGGCCTTTGCTGGTTTCATTTGTCATTGCATTTATAATTTCATCTTCAGTAGCGTTGAAACTGGTCGCAAAAAAGGAAACTCCGAAGCCTTTTTTAATGAAACCGGTTTTAATCAATGGTTTACTTTGCCAGCTGGCTGTGCTGATGCATGTTTTTTGTAATCGCTATAGTTATTATTTACTTGAGACTACTGCCGAGGTGGGATTGTATTCTTCAGCCTCGTCGTTAATCGAGTCTGTTTTAATAATTTCAAACGGAATAGCCCCGGTGCTTTTATCACGCGTAGCCAATGCTGGTGATAGCGAACAGAGCAAGAGAATAACGTTGAGCCTGGCCAAGGTGAGTTTTATTTTGAGCGGTTTTTGTGTAATGATAATTGCACTTATTCCAAACTCCTTTTTTGTTTTTCTACTCGGAACGGGATTTGAAAACGCGAAGGCTATAATGATGATGTATTCGCCGGGGATTTTAATGTTGAGCTTTGCCGGAATCATCAGCCATTATTTTTCGGCAACGGGCAAACTTAAAATAATTTTAGTGTGTAATGGTATAGGCTTTGCTGTCGCTATGGCATTGGCGCATTTGCTGATAAGAAAATATTCATACACGGGGGCGGCCATTTCGGCCGATGTTTCTTATTCGGCCCTCACTGTTAGTTTATGTGTGGCCTTTTTTCTTGTAAACAAAATTAAGGCAAAAGAACTTTTTTCTTTAAAAGAAGATTACATTAATCTTAAAAATTTATTTTTTTCTCGCCATAGCGGCTAACCTGGAGTTGCGCGCATAAAGCAGCTGCATCATGTGTTCATCTTTGCGGTAAATGTCAAGGTAAACTTTTAAATTCATTTCACTGTCAGCCGCTGCGGTAAAATATCTCACGTAAATAGGAAGGGGCTTTCTTAAGTTTATTTTTTCCTGCTGCTGCCTTACAAAATAAGCATTGAGCGTGTCGTAAGGCAGCTTCAGGGTGTCGTCGCGTATCAGGAACCTCGCCATTTCTACAAACCGCTCCAGGCGAATGCATCCGTGACTTTGCCATCGGTAAAATGTTTTAAAATATTTTTTGCTGTTCGTGTCATGAAGATAAACGCCATACTTATTATTGAAATTAAATTTGCAAATACCCAGGCTGTTTTCTTCGCCTATTCGCTGACGGAATTTAACCGGTAAATAGTCTTTGCTATACCGTTTCCAGTTAAGCTTGCTGAGGTCGGTTACTACTTCACCTTTTGAATTAATTACCTCAAAGTTTTTTTTGTGCAAATAGTTGGTGTCGCGTTTCACCATCGGCAGGATCTCTTTCCAGGCGATTGAATAAGGCACATTCCAGTAAGGATATATGAGCATGTAATTGATCTTGCTCCGCAGCACAGGCGTTTGATTTTCCGGCTTGCCAACCACCACGCGACTGTTCAGTACCAGCGTATCTATTTTGTGTTTTTTATCCCACTCCCATACGTTTATTTCTGCTGAAGGAATATTCACGATTGCAAAACGTTCAGGATATTTTTTTGGTTCCCAGCGCCAGCGTTCCAGCGCCATTTCCATTTGCCGGATGGTTGTTTCCTTGTTTAATCCCAAAGCCTGCTTGGTATATTTCCCAAGCTTTCCGTCGGGATCAAGGTTCATTTTTTTCTGGAAAGATTTTAATGCTTTGGCAAGTTTAACACTGTCATTTACATTTAAGGAATCGTTATAATCACCCGTATTCAGCAGGCGTTGTTTAAGAGCTTCTTTTAGCTTCAGGGTATCTATTACATTTTTAAATGAAATGCTATCCCAGTTTACACTTTCATTTTCCGAAATGTAATTAGCCATTGCTTGTTTTAAAAAATGATACCCCTCGTGAATTGGCTCCAGTGAATCAAACGCCTGTCGGATGTTCTTTGTTTCTATCCCATATTTTAAAATCTTCGTCCAGTTCGTATCCAGCTTGCGTGGGTTCCATTCCATCACCAGGGTGTCAGGGTTCATTCTGCCTTTGTTGAGGTGCGCTCCGAATTTTAAAACAGCATCAGTAAACAACACTTCAGCTTCCGCCACAGCAGAAACATTGTATGCGCTGTCTTTTTTATTGAAAAATTCCCCAACAAGACTTGCAATTTTGTAGGCGTGATAATCTACCGGTATTAAACCAAAATGGCGGGCTCTTTGAATAATGAACAGTAATGAATCGCCAAGGGGTGAAAGTTTTCCTTTATCGGAAAATAAAAGTTGATGTCCTCCGCTAACATCTTTGAAAAAAGAAAAAGTGATCAGCGTATCGTGGTTTACAACAAGCAGACTATCGCCAACGGAGTTGCTGTAAAAGTCTTTAAGGAGCTTTAGAGCCTCCTCGTTAACGTTCTGGGGCTTTTTAACCTCAACAACTTTTGTTTCGTTATTATGATTCTCCCTGCATGAGAAAATCAACACGCAGACCGCGATCAAAAGGATGTTATAAAGAAATTTCAGCACTTTTTGTTTTACGGAAGCTTAAGCTTCCGTACTATTTATTTTTTAACCGCTTTGTCTTTACGAACCGTTTTTAAGTTGAGCAAGTTCATCGGGTTAGCGGTTAAGCCCTTAACGTTATGATGCACCAATCGCACTACTTCATCGTAAAACAATGGTATGACCGGAGCATCGTCGATAATGATCTGATCCATTTTCTGATACAAGGCTTTTTTAACGCTATCGCGTGTTTCACGCTGTACTTTTTCATACGCCATGTCAAACTCCGGGTTCTTGTAATGAAAATAATTTACACCCTGCGGACAAAAGTTTTTACTGTAAAACAAGCTCATGAAATTCTCTTCGTCGGCGTAATCTCCTATCCATGATTTTTTAAATAGCAAGTACTCGCAACTGTTAATGGCCTGGCGAAGCACCGAAGGTTTTTCGATGCTGATCTGAATTTTTATTTTGTTCAATGCAAGTTGCGATTGAATAAACTCTACCTGCTCTTTGTAATTGTCGGTTACGTGGAGTGTAATTTCCGGTAAGCCCTTTCCATTCGGATAGCCTGCTTCTGCAAGCAGTTCCTTTACTTTTTCGGGATCGTAGTGATACCCTTTTACTTTTTCGGGATCATAACTTTTCATTCCTTTGGGTATAAATCCGGAGTGAGCAGGTTCGCCAATATTGCCCCGTAAATACTTAATAAGTTTGTCGCGATCGAATCCGTAATTAATCGCTTTTCGAATTGCCTTTAATCTTACCGGTGAAGTTTTTACCGAAGCAATGTTTTCATCAATGAGAATTCCTATGTAATCTGTTTTTAAATATGTTTGTTTCTGCAGATAAAATTTCTTCGCGTACTCATCGCGGAGACTCCCTTCTTTATCAAGCACCTCATTGGTATTAAAAGCCTCCGCCCCGCTGAGCATATCAAATTTGCCATTCAGTAATTCCATAAAAGCACTTTCCCTGTCTTTAACAAATGAAATACTTACTGCATCCAGATAAGGCATTCTTTTTCCTGTTTCGTCGGTTTCAAAGTAGGACGGGTTTTTTAGGAGAATCAGTTTGGTACCATCCTCCCATAATTTAAAAACAAACGGGCCTGTACCCACCGGGTTTCTTCTGAATTCGCCCTTATACATGTCAATGGCTTCATGTGGAATAACGCTGAAAAATTTCATGGTTAAAATACTCAGGAAGGCACTGAAGGGTTCTTTGAGGTAAACATTAAACGTGGTGTCATTAAGAGCTTCAAATCCTTTAAAAGCTGTTTTTTCAGAACGATCAATATTGGTTAATAAGGATGTTGCGCTGCTGATCCTGCTGTCGAATAAGCGGTTAAAACTGAAAACAAAATCTTTGGCAATAACCTTTCTTCCCTTTCCCTTTTCAAAACAGACGTTGTCGTGAAAAAAAACATCGGAGCGTAAATTGAAAGTGTAAGTTAAGCCATCATCACTGATGGAGAATTTTTTTGCGATGCTTGGCGTTACGTTTAGTTTATCGTCCATTTGCACCAGTCCGTTAAACAACTGGTTTATGGGCCATATATTCTCAAAACTGATAGCGTTTGCAGGGTCAAGAGATGTGATGCCCGCCGTTTCGTTATAGCTGAACACGGTTCGGTCATCTTTTTCTTTTTCAACGTTATGACAGCCCGAAAAAACAAAGATGCAGGAAAGGGCAAGAAGGATGAGGTAATTACGCATAGTACAAATATCCTGAATAGCCAATTAATAATAATTGAAACTGAATTCAATTATGCACAAACGTATGTGAAAAAGGAATTTAAGGACTTACCGTAGTAGGATCCTTTTCTTTTTTGGCAGGATCAAAATCGAAACTGATTGAAATTCTCCATGTTCTCTGAAGCGGATTGTTAAGTAATGTTGGAATCAGGAAAGACCCGTCGATATTGATAACGCTGTACTTAACGCCCATACCAATGGTAAAGAACTGGCGCGAGCCTTTTGTCCGGGGTTCGTAAAAATAACCACCACGCACAGCAAATACTTTGTTGTACCAGTATTCCATTCCAACGCTGGTATTAAATTCCTGCATTTCTTCTTTAAAACCACCCGGCGCATCGCTGAACGACTGAAGAATTCCCTGTGCAACCGGCACATTTGGATCTTTACCTTTTTCAATTACTTTTTTGTTGGTCGCAGGATCTATTTCAATTTCGGTAGTAGGGTCGCCGTTTGCATCGAGTTTGTATTTGTATTTTGGCGGAGTAGGCACCAGGAGTTTATTGAAATCAAGATAAAAACCAAACGTGTTCACATCATCCAGATCTACTTTAAGACCATTTCCTATTCGCATGTTCATAGGAATAAAATTCTGATCGTTGGAATATTTAATTTTCGCGCCAATGTTTGTGAAGGCAAGCCCTGCGG
>JACDDR010000093.1 GCA_013816895.1 Bacteroidota bacterium | reverse complement strand
GCCTTTAGATGAGTGGACAAAAGGCAAATGCGGACTGAAAGGACTTTCCTACATGGCCTGTGAAATACCAGCCGTTATGAGCAACATAGGAGTTAACCAGCAAATTATTGAAAACGGGGTAAACGGTTTTTTAGCAGGCTCCCATGAAGAATGGTTTAAGATTTTATCTGAATTAATTGAGAACAAAGAACTCAGAATAAAGACAGGACAAGCGGGACGAAAAACCGTGATTGAAAAATATTCGGTTGAAGCTAATAAGGATAAATACCTTAACGTATTTAAAAGTGTTTCTAACGCTTAAGCGCTTTTAAACTAAGATCGAGGCTCTTAACATGATGTGTTAAGGCGCCAACAGAAATAAAATCTACTCCGCATTTGGCGTACTCCGCAATATTTTTTTCTGTTATTCCACCAGAGGATTCAATCTCGAATTTGCCACTGATTATTTTTACTGCCTGCAAAGTTTCGGCCGGACTAAAATTGTCAAGCATAATTCGCTTTACTCCACCGTGCGCTAAAACTTTTTTAACATCATCAATACTGCGTGTTTCAACTTCGACAGAAAGTTTTTTCTTTTTCTTTTTTAAATATGAATTTGCATCATCAATGGCATCCGTTATCCCGCCTGCAAAATCAATGTGGTTATCCTTGATAAGAATCATATCAAACAAACCATAACGATGATTAGATCCGCCACCAATTACCACCGCCCATTTTTCAAAAAACCGGAAACCGGGAGTTGTTTTACGCGTGTCGATTACTTTTGCTTTTGTTCCTTTGCAAAGCGCCTGCAGTTGCGCGGTTTTGGTAGCAATACCGCTCATTCGCTGCATGATGTTCAAAATAAGCCGTTCGGAAGTAATCAGCTTCTGGGTATTTCCAAAAACAATAAAGGCTACTTGTCCCTTTTTTACTTTATCACCATCTTTAACAAGCCGCTTAAATTTTATCTTCTTATCAACCAGTTTGAAAATCAGTTCTGCCGCCTCTATCCCTGCAATAATCCCTTCTTCTTTAATAAGAAGCTGCAGCCATCCTTTGTGATCTTTAGGAATGATGGAAAGCGCAGTATGGTCACCGTCGCCAACGTCTTCCTTAAATGCGTTTACAACAAATTGCCTGAAATTAAAATGTTTTTGATGGAGTTTAATGAAATCACTCATTATCATCTTCTATCCTGAATTGGGAAATTAAATTATTTCTGATTAAGATGGACACCCTGAATTTACCATTAGCAGTTTCGAGTGAGCCCGTAATGTATTGCGCACTGTTATTCATTGAACTTATATGCGAAGAAGAAAACGCCTTTACAGCATGTTTCTCAAAAAAATATTTAATGTTTGCTTCTGCTTGAGATTTGCTGAGCACATCTTCCTGGTTTGAAATTTTTACAGAAACTTTTTCGCCGAAATATTTCACCAGCTCGGTTGACTTGCCCTGTTTTAAAGCGGTAACGATCTCTTCAGGAATATCAGCAGAGCCGAAAAACAGGCTGAAGAAAAAGTACAATATGCTAATGGTTAGTTTCATTTCTTATTACAAAGTTATGTATTTTTTGCATCTTTACAACGTAAACAGCATCCCTATCAGATGAAAGTCGTATTACTCCAGGTGGATAAAACCCAGGACAGTTATTTAGCTGAAGGTATTGACATTTATACCAAGCGGCTTAGTAACTATACTGACTTCCGTATAGTCACAATTAACGTGCCAAAAGCCGTTCGGCAACGCTCTCATAACGAGCAAAAGCTGGAAGAAGCGAGGCTGATTTTTACTGAAATTGCCCCCGAAGACCACCTCGTTTTACTGGATGAAAACGGGAAGGAATTTAATTCCGTTGATTTTTCAAAATTTATCGCCCAAAAGCAAAACGCGTCGATAAAAAAATTGGTTTTCTTAATTGGCGGGCCCTTTGGCTTTGATGAATCGGTTTATAAACGCGCCAATGTTAAGCTGGCCTTATCCCAAATGACCTTTTCGCACCAGATGGTGCGCTTGTTTTTTGCCGAGCAACTTTACCGGGCATTCACCATTTTAAAGGGCGAAAAATACCACCACATCTGATTCGTTAAAATTTTGTAAAAGCTTAATCAAAAAACATCCAGCTGATCCCGAAACGGAAAGCCCTGTCGGGTTGATAATAACCAGGCACAAAGGAATAGGAAGTGCCAGCGTAACCCTGAAGCACATTTTCCACCCTCAGGAAAATATTTACAGGCCTGATCCTGGCAGTAAGATAAACATCCAGAAACGGGTACGTGCCTGTTGTTTGTCTGTCCTGCAAATAAAAAACCTGAGAAGCCGGCATATAGGCGTACCCATAAAAAGAGGCGTAATATTGTAGTTGTGCGCCGACCTGTAATTGAAGATTATTTTTATAAAGACTTCCGGTATAGTACATTTTTGCTGTTAAGATGTTCCCCGGGGCGCTGATGTAAGCGTTGTTGGAGGTAGATTGAAAAATATCCTGCACATACAAACCAAGGTGTTTAAATAAAACGACAGAATAATTAACCTTTAACGCAACATTTTGTAACCGGCCGGCATACTGACGGGGCTGTGCAACATTATCAAAAAATAAATAGTTAGTAATATCCTGGAACAAAAAACTTACGCCCGTGTTTTTATTGAATGTATATCCTAACAAGGATTGAAATGTTTGTTGCGGCCTGTACCCATTATTAAACCAGGTAAAATTATTAGTCACCCAATAATTGTAAATGTAATCCGGGCTGCGGTTTTCGTATAAAAGATTCAGGAATATCTTATGTTGCTTCTTTCTTTGAATTGTATAACTGAATTTATTTTCCGCTTTGTAATTTCCTGCATTTGCACCCATAAAAATATATTGCGCGTTGAAACGGGATTCAATACTGGAGCGAAAAGTTTTCAAAGAATCGTTGGAGTTGAATGTTTTTGAAAGTACAAAGTCTGTAACGGCTATGTGGTTATTGAAAACGCTGTCTGCCTTTTGCCACACACTATTGAACTCGTTTTTATATCCAAGTGAAAAGCCATAGTTTTTGTCAGCAGAAGTAATGGAGTAATCCACTTCGTTAATCACCTGCATTACTCGTGAACTATCGTATGTTCTCGCTGTATCCAGATACATGAGCGTGTAAAATTTGTCGGCTTGCACGTGTTCGTCCTTGTATTTATAAAGGTTGGCGTTAAAGCGTGATTTTAGCTGGATGTAATGATTAAATTTTGTGGCAGAATCGCTTTTTTTATTTAAACGGAACCAGGGATTGAGCATTCCTTTAAACTCTTTATTGTCGCGCGACGCCAGGCTTATTCTAACAGGTAAAAGATTTTTACCGGCAAGCAGCGCTATTTCACTCAAGGTGTCTCCTACAATTCCGCCGTTCTCCTGATTTTTATTACTGTTGTTTAATAAATAAAAATAATAACCTTTTCTTTTGCTGGTGTTTGTGTAAGCGGATGAAATGAAGAGATTATTAGTGTAGGTTTGCTGCCTTAAATAATATCCCAGCGAAGTATACCGGTTAAATTTTACGGTGATGTTTATTTTGTCTTTATACGTTTGCGTAAAAAACAATTTCATGGCCTGTAGTTTTTTACTGCCAGAAACCCCTGTGAGACTGGCGTACGGGCCCTTACTCCTGAAATAAGCCACATCGTTGTCGTGAAAATTATCGTTTCTATAAGGATTAGGATAAAATTTAAATCCCAGATCATTTGTTCCATAGGAAAAAATATAATTTGGCGAGGGCATTCCCAGATTACCTAAAAAATTCCGGGGGAAATAATTATAAAAATCGGTGATGCTTGTATCGGGATAAGAAGGATTGTATTGCGACAAAATATTATTGCCTTCGCTTTTTGATTTTAAATAAAGGGGATTTACACTGTAGAAAACCTGCGCATAGAAGCCCGTGCCTAAAATTAAAAAGAAAGCAAGCGTTAACAACCTGGCTTTACAGAAACGTTTACTTATAAAATCATGAAACTTCAATCTGAAAGTAAAACTAAGAAATTAAAATCAGCCGGCTAAGAGATTATTCTTTCCCGCTGTTTTTAAATCTTAAAATTTGTTAGCTGTCTTAAAGCTTATCGAAAAAATGCTCTTCAACATCAAACGTGGATTTTACACCAACTTCTTTGAAATCATTAGCCAGCCATTTATCCGCAATCTGCCTGCCTTTGTTTTTCAAGTCCATTAAAAACTCCCAGGAAGTATTCATTTTACTGCTATAGTTTAACTGACTTAAGGCATCGTAACCACTGATAGTATGAACAAAAATTTCGCGGTTGGTTTTATTATCGGTTTTTAAAATGCCGTTGCGGATCAATTCGTTCCTGTAATGGATCAGTTTCATTTCGTTGATAAGACTGCTGTTGAAGGAAATCTCATTAACACGATCTGCAATATCTCGCGCTGTTGTAGGCACAGAATTTATATTGATAGAGTTGATCTTCACCAATACAATATCCGATAAACTTGTATTCGTAATTAAAGGTGAAATCGGTGGATTACCCATATAGCCGCCATCCCAATAGTATTCGCCATCTATTTCAACTGCCTGAAACAGGAAAGGAAGACAGGCGCTCGCCATTACCGCGTCCACTGTAATATCCTTATTTGAAAATATTTTAGCGCGGTTGGTTTTAACGTTGGTAGCACAAATAAAAAGTTTCTTCTTATTATAAAGTTGCAGTTCCTTAAAATCAATAATATTTTCAAGAATATCCCTTAAAGGGTTATAATTAAAAGGATTAAAATTATACGGCGACAATACCTGTGAAATAGCATTAAACCACATGTAACCCGCGCTATTGTATATATCTCCGGTACCGCAAACTTTATCAAACATTCCCGGTTTAAACATATAGCTACCGCTAAGGGCTATCTTACGCCATAGTTCTTCCAGCAATTCTTTGGCTTTGGCCGGCCCGCCAATATGCAGACCGTAGGCACAGGTTACCGCGTTAACCGCACCGGCACTGGTACCACACATTGCTTCCGCAATTACAGCTTCTTCTTCCAGTAACCTATCGAGCACTCCCCAGGTAAAAGCACCATGTGCTCCACCACCCTGCAACGCCACTCCCACTTTTTTATGTAAACTCATTTGATTTTTAAAAGGTATATTCTATCAAATGTATGATTTTAATAAGAAAAACTGCATTAATTAATCAACAGAAAACCATTCTTTATCGAAATTATAGATTATTGTAACTCCTTAAGGCCTTGCAGTGCTGGCGCATAATTGGGTTCAAGCTGCAGGCACATCTTATAGTCAGCGGTAGCGCTTGTTTTATCCTTTAGTTTTGAGTAGGTGAAACCTCTTGCAAAATAGGCTTCCACGTAATTTGGACTTATAGCAATAGCCCGTGTAAAATATTCCAATGCCTTTTTATTATCTTTTTTAATTTCGAGGTAAATGGCGCCGGTGTTATACAAACAACTTTCGCAATTTTTATTTGAGGCCAGGATGGTTTCGTATTCTGTTATAGCTTCATCGGTTTTACCAAGATCCTGAAGCAGGCGCGCGCGGGCATAATGCGCGTTTTCATTTGCGGGATTAACTTTTAGAGTATTATTATAGTATTCCAGTGCCAGCGGATTTTTCCGCGCTGCAAAGATAACGCCAAGGTCATAAAAAGCATCTTCAAATTTTGTATCCTGTTCGATTGCTGTTTGAAGGCTTGAAATCGCGCGCGTTGTATCACCGCTTTCACGGTAAATACTTCCCTTCAGATAATATGCCTTTGCAAGGTTCTCGTTTACTTTTAACGCTTTATTCACGTATTCAATTCCTTTCTGATATTGTTTAACGAGATAAAATAATTCCGCTAGCTTTAAAAGTGCTGCGGTGTTATCCGGGAATTTCTTTTCCATGATCTCAAGCAGATCTTTGGCCTGTCGTGTTTTGTTCTGCGCGAAATAAGCGTCCACAAGAGTATTGTAATACCCTGCCTTAGTACTGTCTAGTTTAATGGCTCGTAACGCATCGCCTATAGCCGCATGAAATTGCTTAAGATCTATATACACCGTAGATCGCTTATTATAAAGTTCGGGATTGTTCGGATCCTTAAGAAGTTCAGCATTCACTGCTTTTAACTGCGGCGAATTTAATTTAATACTCAGGCTATCCGCTTTGGAATTAAGCTGTGATATTTCCTTTTCATCCACCGATGGCTTACAGGAAAAAAAAATAGTCGATAAAATTACAAAGGCAGCGAAAAGGTTTTTCATATAAAAATAATTTAATTTTTAAGGTGGCATGGAATATCCATGTTTATTTTTATACGCGTTTGTACTTTGGAAACATTGGCATTCATACTTTATAAATCATTGGCGTTGGCAATTAACTCTGCTACGTCAAGCACTTTTGTTTTATCTTCTTTATTAAAATGCTTTACGCCATCCGTCATCATGGTGTTACAAAACGGGCAGCCCACCGCAATCACATCGGGATTTAATGCCAGCGCTTCTTCTGCTCTTTCAACGTTCACTTCCTTATTTCCGGGCTCAGCTTCTTTAAACATTTGCGCACCGCCCGCACCGCAACACAACCCCTTCGCGCGGCTCCGTTTCATCTCTGCCAGTTCAACATCCAGCTTCCTGATCACATCGCGTGGCGCTTCGTATATATCGTTACCACGACCAAGGTAACAAGGATCATGAAAAACAATTTTCTTTCCCTTGAATGCTCCGCCCTGTACCTTCAACCTACCCTGGTCAATTAATTCCTGCACCAATTGAGTATGATGTACGATTTCATAATTTCCCCCCAAAGAAGGATATTCATTTTTAATTGTGTTAAAACAATGCGGACAACCCGTTACTATTTTTTTTATGCCGTAACCGTTCATCACGCTGATGTTTTGCATGGCCTGCATTTGAAAAAGAAATTCATTTCCAGCCCGTTTCGCAGGATCGCCGGTGCAGGATTCTTCGGTACCAAGTATGGCGAATTTAATTTTAACATGATCTAAAATCCGGACAATAGCTTTGGTTATTTTCTTGGCACGATCGTCGAAGCTTCCACTACAGCCCACCCAAAATAAAATCTCAGGTGTTTCGCCGGCGGCAAGCATTTCGGCCATTGTTGATACTTTTATTGTTGTTGACATAGTAAACAGTTTTTTAGTTGGCAGTTGCGTAGGCAAACTCCTAACCGTTATTTATATTTCTTTAGACCAATTTGCGCGGTCGGATTGCGAGAACTGCCACGGAGCGCCATTGTTCTCGGTATTACTGAACATCAAATTCAATTCGCTTGGCGCCTGGCTTTGTTCCATCACTAAAAATCTTCTCATGTCCATAATAATGGCTAAGGGATCGATGTTAACGGGACATTCCTGCACACAAGCATTACACGTGTTGCAGGCCCAGAGCTCTTCGTTGCTGATGTAGTCAAATAATGATTTTCCGTCGTCTACAAACGTTCCTTTATTTGCATCGATATTTTTCCCTACTTCTTCCAGCCTGTCGCGCGTATCCATCATGATCTTTCGAGGGGATAATTTTTTTCCGGTCATGTTTTGCGGACAAGCGCTGGTACATCTTCCACATTCAGTACAGGTATAAGCATCCAGAAGGTTCTTCCAGGTAAGATCCTGCACATCTTTAACGCCAAATTTTTGTGGATGATCAGGATCTGTTTTCGCTACATAAGCTGGATCAAAATTAGGCGCTACTACATCGGTTACACTGTCCAGAGTAGCAAACTTTCCTTTTTTCTGGAGATTGGAAAAGTACGTATTTGGAAAGCCAAGAACAATGTGCAGATGCTTTGAAAAAGGCAGGTAATTTAAAAAACCAAGTACCATCATAATATGCCCCCACCAGCCTACCCGTTCAATAGTATAAAGACTGTGATCAGACATTCCTCCGAACAACACAGGCCCCAAATGCCTGCTGATGCTAAGGCCAAGCGACCCATCTCCCAGGTTTGCCGCATGTGAAATATTTCTTGTATACAAAACCTCATCGGCCCCATTCATCATAAATATAAAACAGATGAGGGTGAGTTCCCCAAACAGAATAAGGTTTGCATCCAGCTTTGGCCAGCCGTTCAATTCGCTTTTAACAAGGCGGGGCACTTTTAATAAATTTCTTCTGGAAAGAAAAGCAAGGGTGCCAATAAACGCGAGGACAGAAAGAATTTCAATGAAGCTTACCATAAAGGTGTAGAAGCCATGAAGCGATGGGCGAAAAGCACGGTGACTGCCGCTTACTCCATCAAAAATAATTTCGATGAGTTCTATCTGCGTGATAATAAAAGCGGCGTACAAAAATAAATGCAGTATGGCTGGAATAGGTTGGGCAAACATTTTCTGCTGCCCGAATGCCACAAGCAGCATGGTTCTTAGACGCTTTGGTTTCTCGTCAGGAAACACAACATCTCTTCCGATCAAAATATTACGTCTTATTTTTTTTACGTTGATAGCGAAAAACACACCCGCGCCAGTTAAGAGTATGCAAAATATTACAGAGCTGATCATATTAAATTTTTATTCCGTGGCGGGCTTTTTCTTCCTGCCGAAAACGGAGAAGTGAATATAGCGTTCAGGGTTTAACCGAAGATCTTTCAGCAAACGATCAAGATCAACAGAAGATTTATTAAGATTATTGTAAAGCGAATCATTCTTGGCCATTTTACCCAGCGTTCCCTGGCCTTTATTGATGCCGGCAAGCAGCGTGTTTAATTCTTTTAATGATTTATCCGCTTCCGTAATGGCTTCTTTTAACTGTGCTTTGGCGAGACTGTCACTAAGGTTACTGAGGTTATTGATAATGTTATCGATTTTCTGACCATTCTTGTCGAGGTTGGCTGTAATGTTATTCATGTGGGTTAACGCAGAAGAAATTTTCGCCTTCTCCGAACCAATTAAATCATCAAGCTTATAGGCTGTTTGTTCAAGACTTAAAATTGCTTTATGAATGCTCTCGAAAGATTTATCAAGATTATCGCGTGTTTTTTTATTCAGGATCGAATTTACAACTGTAATCACGCTGTCCATACTGCTGATCAGGTTTTCGGCCTTGGCCTGGATAGGCGCTATGCGTTTGTCGAGCGCTTCTTTGAATCCAGATTCAGTTTCAGCAACAAGCGTATCGCCGCTTTTTACAAATTCAGGATTTTTGCTGAATATGATTTCAACGGCCTTGGATCCTAATAAATCAGAACTAACGGAGCGCGCAATGGAGCCCTTGGGGATGTCAACATTTTCGGTTAGCAGAAATTTTACAAGCACTTTATTTTCGCCATTGCTTTTTATAAGAGAAATGTCAGTAACCTGTCCGATTTTATAACCGCTCACCAAAACGGGATTTGCAGGAATAAGTCCGTCAATTTTCGGATATATGGCGTAGAGATAATACTTGTGTGTAAAAATATTGGAACCCTTTAAAAAGTTAATGCCCCAGATAAAGGCGGCTATCGCACACACCACCACTATACCTATTTTAAATTCTTTACTTACCTTCACGAAAGAGCTTATTTTTAAAGCTTAAATATAGCTATTTTTATTAATTTGACCGCTTCTCTCATGAACCTGAAATTGAAAAATGAAGAGCTTGGAAGGCTGAGTGTTGAAGAGTTTATAAGCTCTGAAAAAAATACCGTCACCGTAGTTCTGGATAATGTCCGCAGTCTTAACAATGTTGGTTCCGTTTTCAGAACAGCCGATGCCTTTTTGATTGAAGCGATCATTTTATGCGGCGTTACAGGCACCCCTCCCAACAAAGAAATAGAAAAAACCGCTCTTGGGGCCACCGCAACGGTTAAATGGACTTACGCATCCACTACCCTCGAAGCAATTGAAAGCCTCCGCAATAACGGATATGCTCTTTATGCCGTTGAGCAAGCGAATCAAAGCATATCTCTCAAAAATTTTAAAACGGATACTGAAAAAATTGCGCTGATTTTTGGCAATGAAGTTTACGGTGTTGAGCAGGAAATAGTGAGTAAATGCGATGGTGTTATTGAAATACCGCAGTTTGGCACCAAACATTCGCTGAATATTTCGGTAAGTGTGGGCATTGTTTTGTGGGAAATAATCAAAGATCGCCTTTAGTGTAAACCGGTATTATTTAGGCAGTGAAAAATAAAAGGTAGCGCCCCTATTTGTCGTGCTTTCGGCCCATATATGTCCTTTATGGCGATTAATGATGCGATGAGCAAGCGCTAGCCCGATACCAGTCCCCTCAAAATCACGGGGGCTATGCAAACGCTGAAAAACGCCGAATAGTTTGTCGTAATATTTCATATCAAAGCCTACCCCATTGTCTTTTATATAAAAAGAAATGTCCCTGGCGCTTTCGCTGCTCCCAATTTCTATTTCTATTTTTTCATTTTTCGAGGAATATTTTATCGCATTAGAAATAAGATTGATTAAGACCTGTTTCATCATATTCTTGTCTGCCACAACGGTAGGCAAAGGTTTGACATTTGTAATTATTACTTTTTCAGGGTTTAGATCAACCTGAGCCCCGACAACTTCATTAACTATTTCATTCATAGAAAACCCGGTTTTATTTAAATGGTCCTTGCCCATTTTTGCAAAGATCAGAAGATCATTAATCAGATTGCCCATGCTCGTTATGTTGCTATTAATAACGCCTAGCAACCGAAGGCCCTCTTTGCCCAGTTCCTGTGCGTGGTCTTCGGAGAGTATGGAAGCGTAACCGCTGATAGCGCGTAACGGAGCCCTTAGATCGTGTGAAACCGAATAGGAAAAAGACTCGAGTTCGGCATTCACCTGGCTCAACTCTTCGGTGCGCTCAACTACTTTTTTTTCAAGATCTTCGTTTGCTGTTTTTAATTCCGCCTCCGCTTTTTTTCTTTCCGATATATCGATTGAAAGGATAAATATTCCCTCTGGAACGGCTTGTACGCTTAGTTCAAAGCAACTTGTTGATCCATCAGGGAAGGTAAATTCACTTTCCAAAACCTTAGAAGATTTTTCAATCAGGCAGGCTTGCAAAACCTTGAAAAGCTCGCTTTTCTCCACACCCGGATACAATTCCATTATCGTGCGCCCTAACATTTGATCGGCAGTGTACTTGCCTTGTTTTGTCACAGCTTCATTTACATATACATAACGCCAGTCCTTGCCAATTATCTGTATTCCTTCCAGCATGTTATCCAGGGCGTGGCGGTATTTTTGTTCTGCTTTCAGTGTTTGAACATTTAATTCGCTTTGCTTCAAATCTTCTGCTGTTTTCGCCCTTATACGCAGTGTGGTTATAATAAGATACACTACCATAATTAAAATAAAAAACAATACGCCCAGCAATAACCAGATCACAAAAAACACCTGCCGGTTACTAACCTCATTAGACTCACTTCTTTCGTTAAGTAATGTTTGCTCGAGGGATTGAATGCGCGTAATGATGGAATCGATCCGCGAAGAAAGCATAACGCCCTCTCCTAACGCTATTAGTTTGCTGGCACTGTCAAGGCCCTCCTGCTGGCGTAACCGCATGGTGTGCGAAGCGAAATTAATTCTCAGGTTTAAGATCCCGTTCAGTTTTTTCAGGTGTTCCTGCTGCAAGACGTTATCGCTGGTGAGCATTACCAGTTCTTTGAACGATTGCCTTATATTAAGGGTGTCTTTTTTAAAACCTTTTTCATACTCGTCTATCCCTGTAATAACAAAGCCGCGACTTTGCACCATCATGTTCCTGTATTGCTGGTTTAATCTTTCTGATTGGTATAAAACCTGCCAGGTATGCTCTACGATAAAAGAATTTTTTTTCGCTTTTGTGTAATTTGAGAATAAAAGCCAGAAGGTGACAAACAGCACAACAATGATACACGAAAAAATAAGGTAGAGTTTCTTTTCAAAAGAAAGGCCCCTGGCGGAGTCTTCTTTTATAAAAGAGTTGATTGTTTGATTCATAAAAATAACGCGGGGGGCGGTGCACTAAAGTAAGAAATAGATGGCAAACAATCACAAGCCAGCTATGATTTGTCGGCTCGCAAATCAATTTTTTTTACAGGTCCTTTTATTAAACCAAGCGAACTCTTCTGCTAAAATAATTGCTGTGGAATTTATTATCGCCATCCCCCTCCCAGCGCCTGGTAAATATTTACCCTGGCGTTCATTTGCTGTTTTTTTGTTTCAATGAGTTCGAATTTTGATTCCAGGGCATCGCGCTGCGTCAGCAGTACTTCCATGTAATCGGCTCTGGCAGATTTAAAAAGTCCGGTAGAAATATCTATCGATTGCGTTAAAGCCTGCACCTGCCTCGCCTTTAGTTCGTAACTTTTTTTCAGATTACTCATGTTCGAAAGCTGATTCATCACCTCAATATGCGCCCTTAAAACGCTTCGCTGGTAATTGTAAACTGCCTGAACCTGCCTTGAGCTGGCGGAGTAATAAGCGGCCTTAATGGCATTCCTGTTTATAAGAGGCGCCACTAATTGTCCGGCCAATGAATACAGAAGCGATTCGGGCGATTTAAATAAAAACTGCGGATCGAACGCTCCGTAACCTACACCAGCGCTCAACATCAGCGAAGGATAAAAATTAGCCCTGGCTACCTTAACATCGAGCTTTGCTGCCGAAAGTTGTTGTTCGGCCCGCCGGATATCAGGACGGTTTTGTAAAAGCTGTGAAGGGATGCCAGCATAAACAGTATCGGGAACCAGCGTTGTAAAGCTCTGCGAATTTCTTGTGACAGGCTGCGGAAACCTTCCAACCAGAAAATTGATTTTGTTTTCTGTTTCGATAATTTGTTGCGTAATATAATACTGGCGGCTTTGATTTTTAAGAACTTCGGCTTCAAATTTTCGTACCGCCAACTCTGTTACTTTGGCTGCAATTTTTTCAAGCTTCACAATTTCCAGGGCGTTTTGCTGTATATCGATATTCTTTTTGAGAATATCCAGCTGATTATCCAGGGCCATTAATTCATAATAAGAATTGGCAATTTCAGCGACAAGATTTGTCACCATAAAATTTTTCCCTTCCTGCGAGGCAAGGTATCTGTAGATGGCCGACTTTCTATCGTTACGCAGTTTTCTCCAGATATCCACTTCCCAGGAGGCTGTGGCGCCGATAATAAAACCGGGCAAGGGTTCAGGAAATTTTTTGCCAGGCATAATATCATTGGTGGCATCGCTGGCGCCCTGGCTCGTATACCTTCCGACTTTTTCTACGCCCGCTCCCGCTCCCACACCAATGAAAGGAAGATAAGCGCCTTTCCTGGCCCTGGCTTCATTTTTAGCGATTGTAATTTCCTGAAGCGTGATGTTCAGCTCCTGGTTATTTTTCAGGGCAGTATCAATTAAAGCGACAAGATTTGGATCCGTGAAAAAATTATTCCACTTTGTTTTAGCAGTATTGAGCGTGTCCTTTGAGCTATTATAACTTGCCGGAACCGACCTGTTTTCAGTTTTCTGTACAACACGTGGCACAACGCATGCCGTTAGCAGCAAGGATGTGCAAATAGCACCCGTGCATCTGAATATTTTATTTATGTTCATTTTCTTCATTGTCTTCTGATTGAGGGAAACTGTCTATTCCATGCACAAAGTTTTCTGTTAAAGAACCCTGGTCTTCATCTTTAATCATCGTTCTTCCTTTGGCCCACGAACCGAATATGTAATACAGACCGGGCACAATGATTACTCCGAATAAGGTTCCAAATAACATTCCTCCAAGCGCGGAACCGCCAATAGTGCGGTTACCTATTGCACCTGCACCGTGCGCGAAAACCAACGGGATCAATCCTGCTATAAATGCGAAAGAGGTCATTAAGATTGGGCGAAAACGCACCCGGGCGCCTTCAATGGCAGCATCGATTATGGTGGCTCCTTGTTTACTTTTTTGTACGGCAAACTCCACGATCAACACCGCGTTTTTTCCGAGCAAGCCTACGAGCATCACTAATCCCACCTGTGCGTAAATATCATTGGCCAGGCCCATGGACTTAATAAGCATAAAGGAACCAAATACGCCGGGAGGTAAAGAAAATACAACAGCCAATGGAATGATAAAGCTTTCGTATTGCGCAGCGAGTACAAAATAAACGAATATAAGCACGATGATAAAAATAATGATGGCTTCATTACCACGTCTTACCTCGTCGTAAGAAAGTGCGGCCCAGTCAATATCGTAACCGTGCGGCAATGTTTTCGCAGCAACTTCCTGAACCGCTTTAATTGCTTCGCCGCTGCTGTAGCCTTTCGCGGGCGCACCTCTTATTCCCGCGGTATTATACATGTTGTACCTGTTTATCTCATTGGCCCCTTGTTTCTTTTTAATTTTCATAAAGGCAGAAAAAGGAACCATTTCATCTTTGTTGTTTTTTACATAGAGGTTCATTACATCAGAAGGCAACTTTCTGAATTCGGGCGAGGCCTGCACAAACACTTTAAAGAAACGCTGGTATTTTATAAATCCTAATTCGTACGTGCTTCCAACAAAAATAGAAAGTGTGTTCATGGCGTTGCCAATGGTCACACCTTTTTGCATCGCCAACTGATTATCAATTTCTATTTCGTACTGAGGATAATTGGCGCTGAAGAATGTGAACAAACCGGTGAGTTCTTTACGTTTCCCCAGCTCTTTCATAAAATCGTTTTTCACTTTTTCGAGCTCATTGTAATCGCCGCTGTTTGTCTTATCAAGCATTTGCAGTGCGAAACCTCCGGCAGCGCCAAAGCCCGGAACAGCCGGCGGATCAAAGAATTCAATGGTGGCGCCCGGAATGGCTTTTGCTTTTTCCTCTAATTCGTAAATTATTTCCTGCATGGTGTGTTTGCGCTCCGACCATGGCTTAAGATTGATCAAACACGTTCCCGCATTTGATCCCCTTCCTTCGGTGAGCACTTCATAGCCGGCGATGGAAGAAACAGATTTAACACCGTCCACTTTTTGAATAATACTCTGCAACTGCCTGGAAATATCGTTGGTTCGTTCAAGCGTTGAACCTGGAGGCGTTTGAATGATAGCGTAAACCATTCCCTGATCTTCGCTTGGAATAAAACCCGAAGGCAAAATGTTTGCAATCAGAATAATTCCTCCGGCAAATGCCAGCCATAAACCAACTGTTATTATTTTCCGGTGCGCGATCAATCTTAACAGGCCAACGTACTTGTTCGTGAGCTTTTCAAAGCCACGGTTGAAGCTGTCGAGAAACCTGCTCATCAAATTTACCTTTTTTGGTTTTCCATGATTATTTTTCAGGATCATCGCGCAAAGCACAGGAGTAAGCGTTAAGGCAATGAATCCCGAAAGAACAATTGCGCTGGCCATGGTAATGGAAAACTGCCTGTAAAATGTACCAACCGGACCAGGCATAAACGCCACAGGAATAAATACCGCCGTCATCAGCAGGGTAATTGCTATTACCGCCCCGCTTATTTCTTTCAGTACTTTTTGCACCGCTCTGTAAGGCGACAAATGAAATTCCTCCATGGCCGCGTGTACGGCCTCGACGACGACGATCGCATCATCTACCACAATACCAATTGCCAGTACCACCGCGAATAGAGTAATCATATTAATGGTGAGTCCGAATAACTGCATGAAGATGAAAGCGCCGATCAACGATATTGGCACGGCCAGTGTTGGAATAAGCGTGGAGCGCCAGTCGCCAAGGAAAACAAAAACTACCAGAGCCACCAGAATAAAGGCGTCGCGCAAAGTGTGTATTACATTTTCGGTGGACGCATCCAGGAAGTTGGAAACGTCATAACTGATTTCGTAATCCATTCCGGGGGGAAACGATTTTTTCAGCTCTTCCAGTTTGGCTTTTACATTTTCAATTACAACGCTGGCGTTGCTTCCATAGGTTTGCTTTAACACGATGGCCGCGGAAGGATTACCATTCAGATTGGAATAAATATCGTAGTACTCACTTCCCAAAACCACGGTGGCTATGTCTTTCAGTCGTAGTAATTCGCCGTTGGAATTAGCCCTGATAATTACATTTTCATATTCTTTAGCATCGCTGAACCTGTCGGAATATGCCAGCACGTATTCAAGAGCTTCGGCCTGCTTACTATCACCGCGGCCAATTCTTCCCGGTTTGCCAATAATGCTTTGATCGCTGAGAGCCTCCATTACCTCATCGGGAGAAACCTTGTAGGCACGCATCCGGTCGGGGTTCAGCCATACACGCATGGCGTATTGCCGGCTTCCTAATATCCTTGCCTGACCGATGCCATTGATCCGTTGAATTTCAGGTATCATATTCACACCAGCATAATTGAACAAAAATTTCATGTTGGCATTAGCATCTTTACTGTATAGGTTAACGTACATCAACATGCTTGGAATCACAGGAGTGATAACAACTCCCTCGCGCTGCACGAGTATGGGCAACCTGTTGGTAACCTGTTGCACGCGGTTGGAAACCTGTACCAGGGCCTGGTTGATATCTGTGCCGGGATTAAATACAACCTGGATATTTGCTTCCCCCGCGCTTGTAGCATCGGAAGTCATATAC
>JACDDR010000092.1:15012-16503 GCA_013816895.1 Bacteroidota bacterium | reverse complement strand
GTACTGTTAAGTCCGCTTGGTGGCGACCAGTTGTAAAAAATGGTAGAGCTGCCCCCGAGAATCGTAGAGCTTGCCTGAAGAGCGGTTGACGATCCCTGGCAAAACGTATTGGCGCCTGAGAAAGTTACAGTAGGTGTTTCAAAAACATTCACCGTGTAGGTGTAGGGTACGCTTGAACCCGAGCCGTTACTGGCCACGCAGGAAATTGTGTAGTTTCCGTTTGAATAAGGAAAACTTATCATCACTGAAGAGGAACCGTTACCGGATATTCCTACACCACTGGCAGGACTAACGGTCCACAGATAATTGGTAGGTGCGTTTGTGGCAGATACCGCATAAGTGCTTCCCCCGGAAGGAGAAGAACAGACTGAAGCTGGTCCGGCAAACTGTGTTATCACAGGCACCTGTGCAACCGCAAAGGTTGTTAAAAAAGAAAGTAATGTAAGTAAGTAGATTTTCTTCATGCGTTAATTTTTAATGTGTATCAAATATAAAAAAATTTATGACTTAACTGCTCAATAAAGTTTTGCATTTAACACAAGGGGGAATTTTTGCCCCGAGGGTGAAAACCGGACGGTTATCCTCTCGCCGGTGAGAGATTCTGCGAAGAAAACGATAAGCCACTAATTGCACTAAGGACACGAATTATATTTCATTGCACACAGGATGAAAATGAAGACACGAATTTGCACTGATTCCACAAATTAGAATGGAGAGAGTGCTTCAGTATTACACTAATTATCCTTCACTGCGTTCATGATGATTACACGAGTTCTCGACTCTCCCTCGTCAAGCTCGGGACAAGCTTCTCGAACGGACATTTCATACTGTCTTCTCGAATCCCGATATTTCATCCAGATACCTCGTCTGGATTCATCGGGTGAGAGATCTGCGACGGTAAGCATCTCGTCACAGATGTCTCTCTAGATCGACATGACAGAATCAAAGTTATCCTCGATGCTTCGTTTCCTCAGCACAAACTCCGGAGAGATCTATAACCCTGGCGTTTACAGATGTCTCTCCAGACCAAGTGTCTGGATCCAAACTCTGGATCGACATGACGTTCAGCACCGCAAATTACTTCACATACGAAACCCTTACGTTAAAATCGCCGCCGCCGCCCCAGATCATGGTCCACCGTGCAAAAGCGCTTGGCTTTACATAACAATGTGTTTTGGGAGAACCCGCGTAACAGAATTTCTGAATATCCATTTCTTCTTCAAGACATTCAAGGCTAATGAAAAAATCTTTTGAAGTCACAATGTTATAATTCTTAAGGTCGATCTTAAATTCTCCTTGTCCGGGCCCAACTTTAAACACAATGGGCTTTCGCAAAAAAGTACGCATTCTTGGAAATTTTTTTTCCGATGCTTCGTAAAACATTAATCTGAATTTTAGTGAATCGGTATATTTATTCTGAATAATATAAAAGCCAAAGGACTCAATCGTTACTTGCCGGCCCACTTTGTTACCCGCCAGTATGGCTGCTTC
>JACDDR010000092.1:0-15002 GCA_013816895.1 Bacteroidota bacterium | reverse complement strand
TGCTTCTGATCCTCTCCAGTTGGCGCTGTTTTTTACAAAACCACTGCAGTTGTTCTTCGTGTAACTGGTGTTTCCAAGCTCGTCGTATTTTATTTTTTTTGATTCCACTGTTATTTCTTCGAGCAGTGAAAAAGTCTCTCGTAGTAAAATTTCATGATCTGTTTTTTTTATAAACTCCTTTACCGGAAAAGTAACCGACTGGTAACCAATTGCCGCAATGCGCAGCGTATCTTTTAAAAGATCGGGGGTAAATGTGTAATCAAATACGCCATTCTCATCACTCAGCGTTCCATACGGTTTTCCAACAATACCAATGCTTGTAAAGGGAATAGCCTTGCCGCTTGTACTGTCAGAAACCAGTCCTTTTACCTGGATCTGGCCGAAACCAAGCTGTATCATAAATAAAAATAAAATCAGCCCTTTCATGCCGTAAAGCTAATAAAGACAGGCAATAATTTAGTATCTTTGCACCCTTATTTTAAAAAAATGATTTCAGCAAGTAATATAAGTTTACAATATGGCAAAAGGGTTCTTTTTGACGAAGTAAATGTAAACTTTACCCCGGGTAACTGTTACGGTATTATTGGCGCCAATGGTGCTGGTAAATCTACGTTTATGAAGATCCTGAGCGGAGAGATAGATCCTTCGAAAGGCCGCGTAAATATTTTGCCGGGAATGCGCATGAGCGTTCTGAAACAGAATCACTTTGAGTACAACGAATTTACCGTACTTGATACTGTGTTAATGGGAAATAAGCGCCTTTATCAGATCATGAAGGAAAAGGATGCTATTTATGCAAAAGAAAATTTCAGCGATGCCGATGGAATCAAAGCAAGTGAACTGGAAGGTGAGTTTGCCGAAATGAACGGGTGGAATGCTGAAAACGAAGCGGCGGAAATGCTTACCAATCTTGGTGTTGCGCCATCAACGCACGGGCATCTTTTAAAGGAACTTTCTGGTAAGGAAAAAGTAAAAACCCTTCTTGCCCAGGCCCTGTTTGGTAATCCTGATATCCTGATGCTGGATGAACCTACCAATGATCTGGATGTTGAGACCATCACCTGGCTAGAAAACTTTTTAGCCGATTTTCAAAATACTGTAATTGTTATCAGTCACGATCGTCACTTTTTAGACGCAGTGTGTACCAATATTTGCGATATTGATTTTGGGAAGTTAAGCACCTACACGGGTAACTATAGTTTCTGGTATCACATGAGCCAGTTACAGTTAAAGCAGCGCAGCGATCAGAATAAAAAAATTGAAGACAAGCGCGCCGAGTTACAGGACTTTGTTCGCAGGTTTAGCGCCAATGCCAGTAAGAGCAGCCAGGCCACGAGCCGTAAAAAATTACTTGAAAAATTAACGGTGGATGAAATCCCTGCAAGTACGCGTAAATATCCAGGGATTATTTTTAAACAAGAACGTGAGGCCGGAGACCAGATTCTGCTGATTGAGAATTTAAGCAAAAAAGGTAAAGACGGTAAACCAGTAATCAGTAATGTAAATATTAATGTAAATAAAGGTGATAAAATAGCTTTCCTTAGCCGTAACCAAATTGCAGTTTCAACGTTATTTAATATTCTTGCGGATGAGGAGAAGCAGGATGGAGGGAAATTCACGTTTGGAACAACCATTTATAAAGCGCATTTACCAAACGAGAACGCTCATTTTTTTCAAAGTGATTTGAACCTGATCGACTGGTTACGCCAGTTCAGCAAGGATAAGGATGAAACATATATCCGCGGATTTTTAGGAAAGATGTTATTCAGCGGGGAGGAAGTATTAAAAAAATGTAATGTATTGAGCGGAGGAGAAAAGGTAAGGTGTATGACCAGCAGGATGATGTTGCTGAACCCAAATCTCCTGATCCTGGATGAGCCAACCAATCACCTCGATCTGGAAAGTATTATTGCCTATAACGATGCATTGAAAGATTACACAGGTGTTGTTATGTTCACCAGCCATGATCATGAATTAGTACAAACGGTTGCAAACAGAATAATTGAAATAGGACCAAGGGGAATACTGGATAAGTCATGCACTTATGATGAATATCTTTCAAACGAAAATATAAAGGAGCAGCGCAAAAAGTTGTATAATTAAGAACAGTGAAAAAAATTGCCAGTATAATTTGTCTGCTGATATTGGCTTTATCTTTTGATGTAGCAAAGGCACAGGAGCCTGCCACCATCAAAGTAAAGCGGGAGCAGAACCTGGTAAAGATTTATTTTGACAATTCGGATTACAAACTTATTCCCATTGACCGCTTCGGCAACCAGAAGGAGAACGAAGTAAAGTCGTATAAATTATGGATCAAAGGTATTGACCAGCCTTTTTTAGGATATAAGAATTCGCTGAGTAGTGAAATGGTGCAGGCTTTGAAAAAATTAAAAAAAGCCACCAAGATATTTTTTACAGAAATAAACGTGATGGATGACAGTAATCACCTTATTAATTTACCGGATGTTTATGAAGTATGGTTTCCTGATTGTAAAAATTGCGGAAATAAAGCGTCCAAACGATAGATGTTAATCCATGTATTTCTCCAGCCATTTTAGGGCGTCTTCCTTTTTCGTAAAGAACTGTGTGGGCCTTTCAGGTGGTATAAAACGGATGTAAAGCTTTGCAAGGATTTTGTGTGCGATTGAAGTAAGTATAAAAGCGTCTGCAACGGTATAAGGAAGGTTTTCTTTCTTTGAGATATAACTGATAAGATCGCTATTGGTGGTGGCGGTAGGACTGGGAAGAATAATGGCTGGGTATAGTTTGCCCTGGCCTAATTCTTCCTGGAATTTTACAAGAAACGGAATGTCTTTTACTTCAAGTTCAACATCATCATGCACTTCCATTAAAAAGTAACGGCTCTCAATAAGCGTTAAAGTAAATTTATCTGTTGATCTTGAATTCATTTGTGTATCAATCAAAAACTTTCCCGTTCACCAATTCGTGCAGATATTTTCTTTTTCCTTTATACACTGCGATAATGAACGCGTCTTTTAATACATGAGCATTTTTTATTTTTTTGAGAAGTTCTTCCGCTTCATTGTAAGTCTGGTAATGACCCATTACAAAACGGGTGATGTAATCGTTGCCGGTAGAACGGATAATTTTAGGGAAACCCAATATGTTATTATAATTAAAATTCTCAAATATTTTATACGCGCCTATCTGAACTTTGTAGGCAAGGCTATCATTTTTTTTGTCGCCATAACGGGCAGCAAAATCGGCTTTGTCAAACGCAGCCGCGTGTTTTAATTCCGTTTCATTAACCGAACGAACAAGCTCGGCCAGTTTCTTGTCATATTCCGGCGAAGTAAAGTCCGCGTAAACATTTAAGACCATAAAGGAGTCAATACCCGTTGTATTCAATTCAATGATTTGCTGTGGAAACTTGTCAACCTTCACTACCAATTCGTATTTATCATCTGCCGGCAGGTTGGTTAAAAAAATGCCGACATCTTTATTTGCAAACACTTCGGTATTGAATTTTTTATTCTTCAGGGTAGAGTTTATTTCAATACTGGCCGAAACAGGTTTGCCATCTATACTTACAAAACCATTTACTTCCAGTAATTCAACAGGCTCACCAGGTATGCCAGGCTCAATTTTGTAAATATCCTGTTCGCCCTTACCGCCCTGTTTATAAGAGGAATAATATCCGGTGCGGCCATCGGCGGTTACGTTAAAAAATTTATCATCATTTTTTGTATTGATCGGGGCTCCCAGATTGTATGGCGGCTGCCACTCATTGGCTTTTATATCGCTTCTGAAAATGTCGTAACCTCCCAAACTATTACTGTTGTTGGAAGAGAAAAAAAGTATTTTTCCGTCCGCGGTCACAAACGGCGCGTCTTCATCGTATTTCGTATTAATAACAGGCCCCAGATTTTTAATGTTCCCCCAGGTGTTGTCTTTTAATTTTTGCGCTATGTAAAGATCTTTACCTCCGAATCCGCCTTTGCGTTCGCTGGCAAAAATAATCCTGTCGGTGTTTGGCAAAAAGCAGGCACTGCCATCCCATTCAGTACTGTTAAGACCCATCTGGTAAACGGGTTTGGTGTAATTATTATTGAGGAGTGTACTTAAATATAAATCACCTTTACCCTTCCCTACGTTGCGGTAAACCATAAGCTGTGATCCATCTGAACTTAAGCATACCGCGGCATCGTGTAATAATGTGTTCAGGTTAGCCACTTGTTCCGGTTCACTCCAGGCTGTGTCGTTTATTTTTTTTGAAATAAAAATATCCTCAAAAAAAAGTGAAATATTTTCAGGGCTGTTTCCGTGTTTTTTTACCACCTGCTTTCCGCCTTTGGATTTTGGACCGCGGTAAGTAAAAATCATGATCGACTGATTGGAAGTGATCAGGGGACAATATTCCGAAGCGTCGGAGTTAATGGGTTTGCCTATGTTGCGGATCTCTACACTGTTTTGCTTGTTTTTAAACTCATCTATTTTTTTGCAACGGTTAAGGCGGTAATTGATCTCATTTAAAAGCGGGTTGTGTTTACTTCCTTTTTTTTCTTCAAGAGATCTTGCAATTTTATAATTTTCTATTGCCTTGTTAACGCTGTCGTTTTTTTCATATGCGTACGCCAGGTTAAAATAATAGCCGTCGATGTCGTTTGCCTTTGCAATGGCCTTGTTAATGTAATAAGCCGCTCGGTCAACGTGGTTGGCATCGTAAGAGTAGCAAATGCCGGTAAGGTAATTCAGTTCCGTTACTGCAGGATTATTTTGTATTAATTTTTCAAAAGCCGGCAGCGCGTCGATATAGGATTCCTGTTCAAATTTTTCACGTGCCAGGTTGAACGTAACCAGATCGCTGTCTTTTAAACTTAGTGTAATTTTTTCAAAAAGAATTGGGTTTACCTGGGCGAAATTAATGGCGCCAGAGAACAGAAGCACTAAAAGGAATATGTTTCTTTTTTTAGGCATTGGGGGGTATTGTTACCTAAAGTTATGAAATAATTTACGACCCCGGATTTATTTTATGAAGAAATAACTTTCAGCATCTGCTTCACAGTTTTGGCCTTGTGCTTCGCTTTTAATATATCATCGTCTACGACAGTGGTGTGACCCATTTTGCGAAAAGGCTTGGTGTGCGTTTTACCATACAGGTGTATGTACACGCCGCTGAATTTAAGAACGTCCTCAAGTCCCTGGTAAACCGCAACTCCTTCGTGGCCAAAATCGCCCAAAAGATTTACCATTACAGATGCTTTGATAATGGAAGTATCGCCAAGCGGAAGATTAAGAATGGCTCTCCACATTTGTTCGAACTGCGAGGTAACGTTGCCTTCAATGGTTTGGTGTCCGCTGTTATGAGGCCTTGGCGCAATTTCATTCACAAGCACTTTTCCATCGTGGGTAAGAAACAGCTCAACAGCCAGCAAGCCAACAATACCAAGCTTTTCGGCTATGCGTGTGGCAATTTCAACGGCTTCTTTTTCTGTTTTCTTTTTAATGTTGGCGGGTGAAAAAAGAAATTCAACGAGGTTGGCTTCCGGGTTAAATTCGCATTCTACCACCGGGAAGCATTTTATTTCGCCACTTTCGTTTCGTGCTACAAGCACAGAAAGTTCTTTATCAAAATCAACCAAACGTTCAAGTACGCTTGGAGCATCAAACGCTTTTTCAAGGTGATGCGGGTTCACCAGTTTACTTACGCCTTTACCATCGTAGCCGCCTTTGCGCAGCTTCTGAAAAAAAGGAAAGTACTTGGCGTATTTAGTAATCTGGTCTTTATTTTCAACCAGAAAAAAATCAGGACTGGGAATGTCGTTTCGCTGGTAAAACATTTTCTGAAGTCCTTTATCCTGTATCAGTTCAATAATATGAGGCTGGGGATAAACCTTTTTGCCTTCTTTTTCAAGCGCCTTTAGTGCATCGGTATTTACGTTTTCAATTTCAATGGTGATAAGGTCTTTATCTTTCCCGAAATCATAAACGGTATCGTAATCCAGCAGACTGCCGCAGGTAAATTTTTTAACAAGGTGTTTGCAGGGAGCGTTCTTATCAGGATCAAGAACCGAAACATTAAGATTAAGATTAACGGCATTTTGCAATAGCATTCGCCCCAGCTGCCCGCCGCCTAAAATACCAATGTTGAGTTTTTGTATAGATACGCTCATTACGCTTACAGGCGGTAAAATTAATTAAACTATAATTGATACCTTGCAATAATTTGAAAGACTTATGAAATTTTTTTTAAGAACACTTTTTTTATCAGTGTCGGTGCCCTTTTGCGCCATTGCACAATTCAATTGTGGGAACACCTACGCGCAGGAGCGGCTCTTTGAACAGGATCCTTCTGCCCGTGCGAAATTTGAGGCAGTTGTTAATGCAAAAACGGAATCATCTGTTGCCGGTAAAAACGCAAGGGCTGCAGGGTCCTATACCATCCCCGTGGTTTTCCATGTGCTTCACAAGGGTGGCAGCGAAAACATTAGTGATGCCCAGCTTAAAAGCGCTATTGCAATCTTAAACCGTGATTTCCAAAAACAAAATTCTGATACCGCAAACATTGTTACACAGTTCAAAAGTCTGGCCGCTAACTGCAGCATTCAATTTTCGCTTGCTTCCCTTGATCCTAACGGGAAGTGTACGAACGGGATCACACGCCATTACGACGACAAAACCAATTGGGTGATTGATCAAAGCAGTTATACTTATACATGGCCGTCCTCAAAATACCTGAATGTTTATATCGTGAAAAGCCTTCCGAGTGGCGTTGCTGGTTACGCTTACCTTCCCGGCACGGCGCCATTGGTAATGGACGCGATCGTGATTCTTAGCGGCTATGTTGGAAATATTGGAACAGGGAACAATTATACATCCCGGTCCCTTACACATGAAGTAGGCCATTGGTTCAATCTTCAGCATACCTGGGGAAGCACAAACAACCCGGGCGTAAGCTGCGGTGATGACGGAGTAAGCGATACGCCCATTACCAAAGGGCACAGCTCCTGTAATCTTAATAACGCCGTTGATTGCACTCCTGGTGTTGTGGAAAATATTCAGAATTATATGGAGTATTCTTATTGCACCAACATGTACACTCAGGCGCAAAAGACGCGCATTCAGAATTGCCTGAACAGTAACGTTAACGGGCGTTTTAACCTTTCAAGCAACTCAAACCTTATTGCAACAGGAGTTATTAATCCATCAGCCGGATGTGCGCCTAAACCAGAATTTATTACCAGTGCAAGCGTTACCTGCAAAGGCAACTCACTTAACATGATCGATTACAGTTACAACGGAACAGCCAGTAGCTGGACATGGAGCTCACCATTTGCATCCAATACATCCTCCCTTCAAAATGGTTCGCTTACCTTTACTGCATCCGGACTCGCGCCTATTCAATTAAAAGTGGGAAATTCTTTCGGATATGATTCCATTACAAAGCAGATCGTTACCGTTCTTGCAGGCGCAGGAACAGGAACTGTTAATGTTGCGGAAAGTTTTGAGAACAGAAATTTTCCTGACTCCAACTGGATAGCAACGTTTCCTCAATACGGTGGTCCGTTCATTAAAACTACAACGGTGGGAGCAACCGGCAGCAGTTGTGTGTGGGCAAATAATTATTTTGACAATGCAAACGGTCCAATTTCCTTTTATTCACCGGCTTATGATTTAAGCGGCATGAGCAGCGCGCAACTTGCTTTTACCTATGCTTATGCACAACAAAGCGCCACTAATAATGATCAGCTGAAAGTTTTGGTAACCAATAACTGCGGTGCCAGCTGGTCAACAGTGTATACAAAGGCCGGAACACCGCTAAGTACTACAGGTGGTCCGAGTTCACAGGCATTTCTTTCGCCTGCGGCGTCTGAATGGAAAACCGAAACAGTAAATCTTCAATCCTATCTTGGAAGTCAGAAATTATATGTCAAATTTGAATTCACTCCCGATGCAAATGGCGCTGGAAATAATATTTTTATTGATGACATCAATGTTTCTTCTGTATCTTCTTTAAAAGAGAATGCCGCGCCATTGCAGGATGTAACGGTATATCCGAATCCTTTCCAGGGAACGCTGATCATAAAAAATAACGGAACGCAGCAAATTACATCGGCCAGACTGTATGATGTAAGCTCACGCGAGTTGTATTCAGTAAATACCAATCGTTTAACTACTGAAATTATTCAGCTCGATAATTTTTCAGCGTTAAGCAGCGGCGTGTATTTCCTTGAAATAAAATCAGGTACTGCTTCACGGGTAATTAAACTTATCAGGCAATAAACAACCAAAACAGCCACTAATCCGCCGCGGCGGACACCTATTACACAAATAATAGTACAATTCAAATGGTTTAAGATTAGTGAAATTCGTGTAATTCGTGGCTCTTTCTTAGATTCGTGTAATTCGTGGCTAAAAACAGCCACTAATCCGCCGCGGCGGACACTTATTACACAAATATTAGCAGATTGGAGATAATCTAAATTAGTGCGATTCGTGTAATTCGTGGCTCTGAGAGGGGAAATTCGCAGCTCATATTTTTTACCAGATAACTATTCGTATTTTTGCCGCATGACTTTTTTAAAGCGATTAAAATTTTATGGTTTTGGTTTTGGGTTGGGACTGATGATTGTTTACGCACTGTTCGGAACGCGTTCCTGCGTTACACCCAATGAACAGAAAATGCAGGAATTGGTTTTCCAGCAGTTTCAGTTGTCGGAAAAAGCAAAATGCAAACTTATCTGTTTACGTAAAAACGAGCAGCTTTTAAAAATAGAACTCCGGCATTTTGAGGTAAATTATGATGTTAGTGATGTGCATAAAAAACCCTGCGGCGAATATTTTATCCAACCAAAAAAGGAATTTACGTCAAGTTATAATTACAAACTTGTAATGCGAGATTGCGACACTATTACGCGGATCGACGATATCAGCATCACCTCTTCAACTACCTGCACGTGTCAATAGCCCCTTTGTATACCCACGATTTTTTTATGAGCGAAGCTTTAAAGGAAGCTCAAAAAGCAAAGGAAGCCGACGAAGTTCCGGTTGGAGCTGTAATTGTTGCGGGGAATAAGATAATTGCGCGGGCTCATAATTTAACCGAGCGCTTAACCGATGTTACGGCTCACGCGGAAATGCAGGCCATTACTTCAGCGGCCAATGCAATAGGAGGAAAGTACCTGATGGATTGCATCCTGTATGTTACTCTTGAACCTTGCGTGATGTGCGCGGGCGCCTTATCCTGGAGCCAGGTAGGAACAATTGTGTATGGAGCCGCCGATTCAAAAAGAGGATTTACACTCATCGATAAAAACATCCTTCATCCCAAAACACAAGTCATCAGCGGGGTTTTAGCCAACCAAAGCGAGTTATTATTAAAGGAGTTTTTTGCGAATAAACGCAAATAATTGTTTTTGGCACTATTTTTGGATATCTTTGATAATCAAACAATAAAACATGAAAATCATTAAAACCCTTTTAATTTCCTGTATGTTGACAGGCGCTGCAGCTGTTTCAGCTAAAGTTACTCCTCAGGCAATCTACAGCGAAACACCAGCGAAAACAATTATCATAAAACATCCGGACGCTGCTGACGCGAACGTTTATTTTTCCAAATCTACCGTTGTTTCGTTTGAAGTTTATAAAGCAGGAACAAAGGATGAGGTTGCTAAAATGATCAAATCACTTAAGTCCGACGCCAACGTTCAAAGCGTTTCTGAAGGCAGTCTTACAGGCGATTACCAATCAATTACCATTACTTTAAAAGCTGCAAAAAATAAGGCGTGGTTTGCCTCCGAATTTAAAAAGGCTGGATTAAATCACATTAAGATCAACAATAACCCGGTGGTTGAAGTTGAAAAGATGTAATTTTAATTTACTTAAAATCAACACATTAAGCGCTTAAATTTATTTTTAAGCCTTTTTTTTTGTTATTTTTTTAATTCTCCCAACCTTTTCGAATTCATAAGCGTATTAGTCAATAAGGTTAATAATTAGCTTAAACCTGTTTTGTTAAGTGTTCTACAAAATCCCTTTCGTTAGTGTGTGACGAAAGGGATTTTTCTTTTGAAAAAAATGCCTATTTTTAGATCCTTGATCAAGCTCCGACATATCCTCCCGGCTGCACTTTTACTTGTTTTTGGCATTGTGGTATTTAACTATGTGTTTTTTATTACTTACATCGGTTCCAAAAAATCAGATTTAAGGAAGGATCTTATTCAATCAAAAGAAAAAAACATTGAAAAGAAAGAAATCAGCATTGCCCGGCTTTATAAAAATACTGGAGTTGTGCAGTGGTACGAAAACAATAAGGAGCTTTCAGTAAACGGAGAGTACTATGAAGTTCTTCAGGTTAAAGTTGTGGGAAATAGGGCAGTAATCTATATGATCAAGGATGACACTGAAAACAAACTTTTCGCCTCATTTTTTAAGAATAAAGAAAAAACAAACCAGCTTTTATTTCATGTTTTAAAACTATTTTATGGTTTACAGGTTAACGAATCCTTCGATCCTGTTATCAATAATAACCTGGCATTTAAAGTAATTAAGCCTTTAGAGCAACCAGAACAAGCTCTCTTATCACAACCTTCCCGCAGGCGAATTAAACCTCCCTGTATCCTTTCATAACCGGTTGTATTCGCGGGACCTATAAGTCCGGCCCTATCGGTTAACACCCATCCTCAATTTTTTTAAACAACGTGTGCTCAAAGCATATGCGTTTTAAATTATTTTACCTTTTAATTTAAATATTAATATAAACAAAACAAACAAATGAAATCTATTATTAAGATGGCGCTGGTAGTTATATTACTCGCGTCAATAACAACAAGCTGCAGTAAATATCAGGACGGACCGAAATTCAGTCTCTTAACCAAAAAAGCGCGTTTAACCGGCGATTGGAAAATAGATAAAGTAACGTATAACGGTAACGATGTTACCAGTTTTGTAGTTGCAGGCATTGGAGCGAATGCGGTATTGGATATTGAAAAAGACGGAAACTATAAGCAGTCAGGAAATGATCCTGATGATGGAAAATGGAAATTCGGAGAAGATAAAGACGATGTTTACTTCACTTCAAACAAAGCCGGTTCAAAAGAAGAAGCATACAGAATTCTTAGATTAAAAAGCAAGGAACTTTGGCTGCGCCAAACGGAATCAAATGGGGATGTAACTATCATCCATTACGTACCAGCTTAAATCTTTTAAGGAAACATGAGGTTTCTTGCTATATGCGCGGTTTTTATAGTTTCTGTTGCCGGACTTGCCCAGGTTTCTGTAAAAGGAAGGGTGAGGTCCGACAGCATGAATCTGTATTTGCAGAACGTAGCTGTAAGTTTACCGGAACTAAATCTTGTTACCTTAAGCGACAGTTCAGGCTTATTTACTTTTAAAAATTTACCGAAAGGTTCTTTCACCATTCTTTTTAAAGAACCTCAATTTCGTTCGGCCATTCTTCTCATAAAGCTTACAGATAGTCTGGATATGGGTACTGTAGTGCTAAAGCCCGGTTATACACAGATTAACGAAGTAGTGGTGTATGGTTCAAATAATTCTGACTTTACAAAAACAGCCAACACCATTCAACAGCTAACGGCTAGTGAAATGCGTAGCAGCGGGGCAATGAATCTGAGCGATGGAATAGCAAAGCTTCCCGGGGTGAGCCAGCTTTCAACGGGTTCGGGAATTTCAAAACCTGTTATCCGCGGTTTATTTGGCAACCGCATTCAAACGGTATTGTATGGTTTGCGTTTTGACAACCAGCAGTGGCAGGATGAACACGGCCTTGGTTTAAGCGATGTGGGAATTGATCGTGTGGAAATTATTAAAGGTCCAGCTGCCTTGCTCTATGGCTCCGAAGCAATGGGAGGCGTAATCAACATCATTGAAGAAAAAAGTGCGCCGGTAAATAAAATTAATTCAGATTTTTCCACGCGATTTTTTTCCAATACCTATGGGGTTGCCACAGATGCAGGTGTGAAGGGCGCTACCGGAAAATTTAACTGGCGTTTACGCGCGGGCATGGATTCGCATGCTGATTATTCTGACGGTAACAACAAGCGTGTACTCAATTCAAGATTCGGTGGTTATTACGCCAAAGCGGGCGTGGGCTTTAACCGTAAACGCTGGATCAACCAAACCAATTACATGTTTACGCAAAATAATTTTGGGTTTTTGATGGATCCTGTTCAGCTTCTTGATCCTCCGGATGACCGCATGAGTAGGGATTTCAGCAGGCCTCACCATACCGTTAACCTGAATATCCTGTCCACACAAAACACATTTTTTATGAATGCATCAAAATTAAAAGTGAATGCAGGTATACAAAATAACGAGCGGCAGGAGCAGGAGGGCGGAAATAAAATCAGTCTGGATATGATTTTGAACTCTTACCTGGCAAATGCCACTTGGATAAAAGGATTCGCAAACCATGAATGGAGTATTGGTTCACAGGGATACTTTCAAACTAATAAGAATGTGGGTTCACGAACTATTATTCCTGATGCCGAGTTAAGCGAAAGTTCACTGTTTAGTTACATCAGGTTAAATTTTAAAAAGCTGATGTATGAGGGCGGCTTGCGATTTGATTACAGGAATATACAAACGTTTGCAACAGGCGCTATTAATACCGATCCTGCAAGCCCGGGATACATGATAAAGCCGTTCAACAGGAATTACAATTCGCTGAACGGATCGTCGGGTATCAGCTGGTTTGGAAAGAATCTGAATTTTAAAACGAATTTCTCTACCGGCTACCGGGCCGCCAACCTGGCTGAACTCTCTTCTAACGGTTTGCATGAGGGAACAGCGCGATATGAAATAGGCAATACCAATTTGAAAATAGAACAGAATATTTGCGGCGATGTTTACGCCGGCTATTCTTCTGATTATGTAAATGTTTCCGCTTCGGCTTATTATAACCAGTTCCTGGGTTATATTTACCTGGCGCCCAGCAGCGATCAGTACATAGGCTTCCAGATTTTTAATTATAAACAACAGGATGCTTCTATACAAGGGGTAGAAGGCACGCTGGATCTTCATACGCCCGATAAAACACGTATTAACTGGATCAGCAGTTATTCCTATATTCTTGGAAAATTAAACAATGGAAATAATCTGCCTTTTATACCCGCTCCGCGAATAAATTCTGATTTTAAATTTACTCATGGCATGAAGGGAAAAATAAAAGAAGTATTTTTTAAGCCTGGCATCGCGTATGTATTTCAACAGGACCGTCCCGGTGATTTTGAAACCCAAACCGATGCTTATTTCCTGGTGAACGCCTCGCTTTCCGCGGCAATAAGTACAAAGAAAAACAACATTACGGTTTCTCTTGCAGGTAATAATTTATTAAATAACGCTTACTACGATCATCTCTCACGCTTCAAATACTATGGCATTTATAATACAGGCCGAAACATTTCTTTAAATTTTAAAATTCAATTTATTTAACATGAAAAATATTCTCTCCCTTTTTATTCTTTCATTCGTATTGCTGTTTTTTAATTGTAAAAAGAAAAAGGTAGATCCGCATGTGCCGCCGGATGTGGTTTTTAAAACCGGAGGAAAATATATTTCGGGAGATGTGACTAAGGCGAAAAAGGATACGCTGACGGTTGGCATTACCGCTACCAAAACGGAAGACAATTTAAAAAGCTATAATGTTTCTTATGCCTATGATGGCGCTTCAACCACAACCACTTTTTTTAATTATTTGATGCTGGAAAGCGAGTATGAAGGATATTCGAAAGATGTACAGATCATTACGCGTAACCAGGCAGGCTCTGAGCGATGGGTGTTTTCAATTGTGGACAGGGACGGAAATATCACCCAAAAGACTATTAACATTACAGTGCAATAGACAAAGTTAAATCCGCTTTCAGCATAGTGTGCAAAACAATACTCAAAAATCTATACCGTTTTAAAAAGAAATGGTGGTACAATAGTTTATTAATAATGGGTAACCAAAAAATTATCCAAAAATAACGGAACTAAGGCATGGAAACTAAAGGAACTGAGAGTAAATACAGATTAAAATTGTTTGTGAATGGGATGTCCGAAAAATCGATTTCGGCAATAAAAAATGTGAAGGATCTGTGTGAGCAACATATTCCGGATAACTATAACCTCGAGATAATTGACGTGTATAAAGATCCGGCATCGTTAAAAGAATTTGATATTATTGCTTGCCCTACATTAATCAACTATTCTCATGAGCAATCAAAGCGTTTGATTACCGACCTCGGCGACCACGCCAATATCCTCTTCAAGCTTGGGATAGCCTGTTAGTGCAAATGGCATTGGCCTGCATTTTTGCAAAAAAGTATTATTGCCATTGACAGGCGGGAAATAAAAAAATGTTTTAATAATTGTGGGAAAAAGACCAGAAAATGGACTCTTTTAAAAACCCCTTAATGTTGGAAGCCTTTTGTTCAGCCTCTTTAACCAAGGGGTTTTTATAAGAGCAAATCTAAATTATACATTCTCGTTTTAAAAAGCAAATTAAAAAAAATGTTATGTTGCTCTTCTAACTCCGCGAATTAGTATGGACAAAGCACTGTTAACGATGAGGAGGATCCGAGCGAGAAAGTCAGCCGAAGATGGCTTCCTGCCATTTTTGCGGTGATCGACAAGAAAACCTGAAAAGGAACGGCCAGTTATTTTAGAAATACGACCATCTATTTCTAAAATTAGCCCTAATACAGGTTCGTTCAAAAACATCCAGCTTGTTTTTTTACCTTTAAACAAAAAACAAGCGCATGAAAAAAATCTGTTTAGCCTTCTTTATCCTGTTTTTCTGTTCTACTTCTTTCTCTCAAAATTTTCCATACCTGAATGCTTCAACAGGGAACCCGGATTTTTTTACAGACAAGGATACCAACATGTTTATTATCCACGGTAACCGCATTGCAAAAGTAGATAAGAACTATAACCCGGTGTGGGTGAATACTTATGGAAGCTTAACTTTTAAACGCGTCCTGCTTTCCAAAACGGGGAGTATGTACTTTACTGCGGCTGCAACCCCTACATCTCCTGTGCAG
>JACDDR010000188.1 GCA_013816895.1 Bacteroidota bacterium | reverse complement strand
ATGTCGATCTCACGTGGATTTTGAATGGCTTTTTCAATGGCCGGCTTTGTGATTTCGTGAAAAACAATGCGCTTGGTATTGTTCTTATTAAGACCTAAGGTTTCATACAAATGCCAGCTGATAGCTTCTCCCTCGCGGTCCTCATCGGAAGCAAGCCATACCATTTCGGCATTCTTGCTTAACTTTTTCAGTTCATTTATTACTTTTTCCTTATCCGGCTGAACTTCATAGGTTGGGGTAAAGTTATTCTCGATGTCGATGCCGAAACCTTTTTTTACAAGATCACGCACATGTCCAAAACTCGATCGTACAGTAAAATCTTTCCCTAAAAATCCTTCTATTGTTTTTGCTTTAGCAGGTGACTCGACGATAACAAGATTTTTACTCATATATATTAAGACGTGTTTTTAGAACTACAAATTTCCGCAAAGAAAAATAAATAAAACGTCAACTTCCAAATAAATGGGTAAATACCCTCTTTTTTTCGATAAAGAGCCTTTTATTTGTTAAAAAGCTGTCAATTTGGCATTAAATAATTAACTTTGCGGCTCAAAATGAATATTTCTGAAAATAAAGTGATCGACGAAAGCATCCAGGGACAAGCTTTGGTAATGGAAACTCCAAAAACTACCGGAAAGAAGCTTTTTTTGGAAAGTTATGGCTGCCAGATGAATTTCAGCGATAGTGAAATTGTGGCTTCCATCTTAATGGAAAAAGGTTACACTACCACTACCAATTTTGAAGAAGCCGATGTGATTTTTGTAAACACCTGCGCCATTCGTGAAGGCGCTGAATCAAAAGTAAGAAATCGCCTCAATGATTTTAAACGTGTTAAAGCACGTAATCCCAATGCGCTGGTTGGAGTTCTGGGTTGTATGGCCGAGCGGTTAAAAGCCCAGTTCCTTGAACAGGAAAAATTGGTGGATCTTGTGGTTGGTCCGGATGCTTACCGCGATCTTCCCAACCTTCTTGAACAGGCAGAAGACGGTCACCGGGCAATTAACGTACTATTAAGCAAGGAAGAAACATACGCCGATTTAACGCCTGTTAGACTTGGCACCAATGGTGTTACAGCATTTATAAGCATCACCCGCGGCTGCGACAACATGTGCAGCTTTTGTGTGGTACCTTTTACACGCGGCCGTGAAAGAAGTCGCGACCCTGAAAGTATTTTAAATGAAGCGAGAGATTTGTTTTCGCGAGGTTATCGTGAAGTGACTTTGTTAGGACAGAACGTAGACAGTTATTTATGGTCGGGAGGAGGACTGAAAAAAGAATCACTTACCGAGGAACAAAAAGCGGCTTCAGTAAATTTCTCAAAGTTGCTTGAAATGGTGGCACTTGTAAATCCTGATCTGCGCGTACGTTTCTCCACCTCGCATCCTAAAGACATGAATGACGAAGTGTTATACACAATGGCTAAACATGAAAACATTTGCAATAACATTCATCTCCCGGTACAAAGTGGAAACAGCAAAGTTTTGCAGATGATGAACCGTGGTTATACACGCGAATGGTATTTAAGCAGGATGGAAGCAATAAGACGAATTATTCCGGGTTGCGGAATAAGCACGGATATTATCACAGGTTTTTGCGGCGAGACCGAAGAAGAACATCAGGAAACCCTGAGCCTTATGGAAATTGTACAATACGATTTCGCATATATGTTCATGTACAGCGAACGCCCAAAAACATTAGCAGAAAGAAAATATGCCGACGATATTCCTGAAGCTGTAAAGAAAAGAAGACTGCAGGAAGTTGTTGATCTGCAACGAAAGCACAGTTCTGTCCGCACTCACGAAGGGCTTAATAAAGTACACCGCGTGTTGGTTGAAGGTTATTCGAAAAAAAGTGAAGACATGCTGATGGGGAGAAACTCGCAAAACTCAGTAGTTGTTTTTCCAAAAGAAAATTATAAAAAAGGCGATTATGTGAATGTGCTTGTGGACAAGTGCACGAGTTCGACGCTGATTGGGACTGTAGTAAAATAGACGCGAGACAATAGGACAGCAAGAGACAAGACAGATTTCGATTTATGAAACATAATTTTAAAAGTTAGTTATCTGGCAGGAATCAATGGATTTTTGTGATATGCTTTATAACTATACTGAAAACCTGCCTCAAAGTGAAAAATATAATTTGATAGCCAACTGGAAAAATGCGGGATCTACAATTTTCGTGAAACAATAATTAACGCAAAGTAGTCTTGGCTCTCTTTGGTCTTGATTCCTGATTCAAAAGAATACAATGGATATAAGCGATCTTAAACAAAAATACGGCATCATAGGTAATACTACTTTACTGGAACGTGCCGTGGATATTGCCCGCCAGGTTGCACCCACCGATTTAAATGTGGTAATCAACGGTGAAAGCGGTACGGGTAAAGAAGTTTTCCCGCAAATCATTCATCATTTAAGCGCGCGGAAACATGGTCCTTATATTGCAGTTAATTGCGGCGCTATACCAGAGGGAACGATTGACAGTGAATTATTCGGACACGAAAAAGGATCTTTTACCGGCGCTACGGAAGCACGCAAAGGCTATTTTGAAGTGGCTAACGGCGGAACAATTTTTCTGGATGAAGTAGGGGAGTTGCCGCTGGCAACACAGGCAAGGCTTCTTCGTGTGCTGGAAGCAGGCGAATATATTAAAGTAGGAAGCAGCAAGGTTCAGAAAACAGATGTACGCGTAGTGGCTGCCACCAATATTAATTTTTATCAGGCGCTTGAAAAAGGAAAATTCAGGGCCGATCTTTATTACCGTTTAAATACCGTTCCTATTTTTCTTCCGCCCTTACGGGAACGCAAAGAAGACATTCACCTTCTCTTCAGAAAATTCGCGAACGATTTTGCCGCTAAATATAAAATGCCGGTAGTAAAGCTCACTCCTGATGCTGAGCAGGTGCTGGTGAATTATTTCTGGCCGGGAAACATCAGGCAGCTTAAAAATATAACAGAACAGATTTCAATTATTGAAAGAATAAAAGAAATAAACGCCGATGTAATATTGAAATATCTTCCGCAATATTCATCCAACAATGTACCCTCTGTTATAAATACTCACGATGGATCAGCTTTTAACAGCGCCGACCGCGACCTGATCTTTAAAGTGGTGCGCGACATGAAAGGCGAGATCATTGATCTTAAAAAACTGGTGTATGACCTGATGTCGGCCAGCGGCAAGCTAAACCCGGTCAACTCCGATGATATGCATATCCTCAACAGGATGTATGCCGGAGAAATGGAAAATG